>DVEF01000032.1 GCA_015295805.1 Geminocystis sp. M7585_C2015_104
ATGAGTATTAAGGGATTTTTTCTTTTTCTTAGACATGACTGTTACCTCAACTAGTTTTTTTCAGCTAGGAGGGAAACCAACCCATAAAGACTCTAGACTGAGGGATTTTATTGGGTCTATAACTGCCTATTTTTTGTAACTTTTACCCCTAGCAAATACCAGCTTTTCAAAGTATTTTCTTATTGTCTTTTTCCTACAACCTGGGGAACTATTAAGAGGGCAAACCGGTGACTGCCTGGTTGACAGGCCATTCATACGTCCGCCCTTCTATCGAAAATAGTCCTGTTGGCTTTGGACAATTTTCACCGGCGAATCACCCTCCTGTTTTCCATATTTGCCCTCTTTGGGATAAAAGTATATTTTTCTTTAAAATCAGTCTAAAAGTCTTTGTCTTTCATTGATCCCCTCCTGTAAGCTAGGATAGTAGATAATTCTTAAAACTAACAATTTTTGTTGCTTTTTGTTAAAATTATTTCTTAACAAAACTTCACATTACTCAGGAAACTGAGGAGGATAAACCCCAGCTTTTAGCTTCCGTGCCTACTACCCCGGGGGCAGTATGAGAAATGCAACATTTTGTTAAGATAAGTAAAATTACTTAAATGGCAAGAAAAACAACAAGAGAAACGGATGGAGGTGTGGAAAAGATGTTTTTTTGTTAGAATTCTGTTAGAAAAAAGAGGCCATTATTATTTTCAGAACTCACAGGATTCGGGATAAAAGCAATACCCCTGCAAGCAAGATAAACACAGAAAAATGAGTCAGGATGTTTTTTTCGGCAAGGGTAGTACTAAATGTCACCACCCTTGAGGATCAAAATGATGCTAGTGCCGCCAATGGCTTGTCCTTGCGTGATGCCGTGTTGATTGCCCAAAGCAATCCGGGAAGGGAATATGTGATCAATTTAGCACCGGGCACATATACCCTTACCATTCAGGGCAATGAGGACTTCCGCTTTCAAGAACAAACCCAGCCCAATTTGGGCCTGTTTGACACCTTTGTGACACGTACCGGAGATATAGATATCACTACTAGAATTACTATGAGGGGGAGCTAGTGCAGACTATCACCAGAAAAATAGGCGAAAGGATTGAGCCAATTCTAAACCCGCCCCCCATAGATGGTTTTTTTGCACCCGGCAGTCAGTACAATTTCATTGGCGCTAGTAGTGTCAGTGGAATTTTCAATGGCAGAAATAACAACATAGTGGGCAGTGTAGGAAAAAGTATTGACCCGAAACTACAACAGGTCTTTGTGAATAGTAACGAGTTAATAGCCTATCAGCCTCTGCCAGACAGCCCAGTCGTCAATGCGGGCAATAGTGCCATTGTAGGACTAAGGCGGTTCTTCGGTGATACACCCGTAGATCAACTGGGTAATCCCCGTATTCGCAACGGGGTGGTAGACATGGGCAGTGTGGAGGCTAACTTTCCCGCCATTAGCAATGCTGCTGGCATCGGAAATTCCTTTTCTAACCCGACAACCACTTCCAACAAGTCGAACTCAACCTCTCCCGCTATACCCAATTTCAGTGAGACTACCGTCCTCACTACAGGGGATATTGCCTCCTCAACCATCTCCAATGCCAACCACAGGCCATTGTTGGATACACCTTTTTATCGTTTTCGTAATAGAGATTTAGGCACTTATCTCTATGTGGGGGAGAGGGAGGCTGCTGGCATTCGTTCCAATTATCCCATTTTTGCGGAAGAGGGATTGGCCTTTAAAGTGGCCACTCAACCGGGTGATGGCCTGATTCGCATCAATCGTTTCCGCAACAGGGATTTACCGGGCACCTATCTTTTCGCCACTGAGGAGGAGAGTGTTTCTATACGTCGCAACTACCCCAATTTTCAAGAGGAGGGTATAGCCTTTTATGTTTACGACGCCAGTGCCGGCAAGGGAGTGGATGTTTATCGTTTCCAAAGTCTCCGTCAACCGGGCACTTATTTATTCGTATTGGAGGCGGAAAAAAACAATATCCTGGCTAATTTTGCCAACGATTTCCGTTTGGAAGGGATAGCCTTTGAGGTGGCCGTTGGTTAACTCTGTAGGGGGTAAACTATCATCCCCTACATTAAGGGTGAGGGGGTGGGGATTCATTGTTATTTTTATATTAAGGGTTTTTGGTCGTTGGACTAACAGTTTTACTTCTGTCTCCAGACTCATGTACTTTTACTGTAGAATATTCTCTAACCCATGTGAGAAGGCTTCACTCGAAAAATAAGGGTGACCTGACTATAGGAGACTACAAGCCATGGGGTTTTTTTCAAGAAAGAATAAGGAAGATAACATAGCTATAGGCTTTCTTGATGGGACAGGTTCTCAGAAAGGGGCTTCCAATCAAAGGTATGCCACTTCACAGAGCTATAGTAAGGCATTGGAAGATATCAGGCGAGCCAATGAGAATAAGAGGGCTATACTAGTGATACTTGCTAATTTCAGGCTTCAGGGGCGTCAGAAGGTTGAAAAGAGGGCTGAGGGACTTGGTATTAGGCTTGTGGAGAATGCCACCAAAAAGTCCTTACCTCAAGAAGTGCATAAGTATGTGTTTAGTAATGTTTGCGATGAGGTTGCTTTTAGTCTTAGCTTTTGTAAAGGGGCTTACATGACTCCGTCTGTCATCTTTCTCCATCCTGAATTATTTTGTGATATAAAAATAGATACAAGACCAGCCTACTGCCCATGATAAAATTAACAAAAGGAAACATTTATTAGCAATTGTTAACAGTATATCAGGCGTATGGTAAAAAAAGTAATCAAGACAGAAGAAGAATGGAGGGCTCTCCTAACACCAGAGCAATTTGAAGTGACACGGAAACACGGTACAGAAAGAGCCTTTACTGGTCAGTACTACAACTTTAAGGGCAAGGGAATATACAAGTGCGTGTGTTGCGGCAACGAACTGTTCTCCTCCGACAATAAGTATGATTCCGGCACTGGCTGGCCCAGTTTCTGGCAACCCATTAGGGAAGATAGCGTATACTACAAAGACGATTATAGCTACTTCATGCACCGTATAGAAGTGTTATGTAGTGTATGTGACGCACACCTGGGGCACGTTTTCAATGATGGCCCCCCACCCACCGGCAAACGTTATTGCATCAACTCCGTGGCTCTGAAATTTGAACCAGCAGCCGAAGAAGCTACTGAGAGCAAATGAGGAAAAAACGGGTTTAATGAGTATATAACTGTTAAGAAATGGTGAAGAAGGCATTTTTTCTTCATCATTTTTTATGGCCTCCGCTAAAATGGTTCAAGTAAGGGAAAATGCGGATAGAATCGGCAGTAACGTCTGTATATGAGCAAAGTACTAGTAGTAGACGATCTCCCCTCGGAGTTGGAATTAATAGCCCAGTATTTAGCCTCTGCCGGCTATGAGGTAACTAAGGCAAGCAATGGCAAAGAAGCATTGGAAAAGGTGATGACAGATAAACCAGATGCCATCGTAGCCGACTGGATGATGCCGGAAATGGGTGGCTTAGACTTGTGTCGTCAACTTAAAAAAAATCCCGAGACTGCGAACATACCTGTAATAGCATGTACCGCAAAGGACAGGGAAGTGGATAAAATGTGGGCAATGAAACAAGGTGTAAAAGCCTATATTGTTAAACCCTGTAGCAAGGAAGAGTTGGTTAACGCTGTCAGACAGGCATTGGGAGGCTAATCCATGGCTATTTCTCCTCAGAATGCCACCCAAGAGAGGTTAAGACAACTACTACCACAACTTTTTACCCCACAACAGTTGGCTGGAAAGCTATACCTCCGTTGTGCTGTAGGGGGAAACAGTGTCCTTGTTGAAATTACTCAGATTGACGAGAGTTTGTTAGTGGAGGCGGAAAAAATCACACCTATCCCCCAAATGCCACCCCATGTCATGGGGTTAATCAACTCCCGGCAACGGGTATTCTTTGTAGTCGACTTGCCCCAATTTTTGGGCTTTGAGCCTCTGCCCCATAATAGTCGACGCTATCACATCCTGGTGGCAGAAAAAACCGCCGGCGGCCACAACCCCCTCTTCCTGGGATTAGCCGTCAACCGCATAGAGGGGGTTACCAGAATCCTCCCAGAGGACTCCTTGTCATCAGAAGAATCGGAAAAGGCGCAACAGACAACAGAAACAACAAAACACCAGCTACTGGCATTATACATTCACTCCTGGCAGAAGTGTCCCCAGGGAAGATTACCCGTGTTGAATGTTGACCAAATCCTAGAAGAGGTGGTCAAGGAGTCTTAAAAGTCCACACCCATTAACATGGAGCAGTAGCAGCAAGATGAGAATCAGAAAACCCAAATCCTTAATACTAGCCACTGTCATCATGGTTAACATCCTGGCGGGGGGTACAACAGTGACAGCCTCCATCGCCAGGAATATAATTGATAAGACTATAGACAAGACGGAAACCCCTACAGAGGCCACTGTTAGGCAAGACACACTAGTAAGCCAAAACCAACCCGCCATTAGCAATGACACGGAAACCCCAACACCTCCCCAACAGGACAGTAGCAGAAGGGCATATAAGATTGGCGTCTTGGCTTTAAGAGGGAAAGAAAATGCATTGCGAAGATGGCAGGCTACCGCAGATTACCTGACTAGAGAAGTGCCTGAAGCCGGCGGGTTTGAAATTGTGGCTTTAGACTTTCGAGAAATTGAAGAAGCCACCAAAAAGGGCACCATAGATTTTGTCCTAACCAACCCGGGAATGTTTGTCGATTTGGAGACGGATTATGATATTTACAGAATTGCCACCATGAAAAACAAGAAACTGGGTAGGGTATTAACAGAATTCGGGGGGGTGATTTTCCGGCGGCGGGATAGAAATGACATCCAAACCCTCAAAGACTTGAAAGGAAAAACCATGATGGCGGTGGATGAGAAATCCCTGGGAGGGTGGCAAGCCCAGTGGCTGGAAATGAAAAAGGCGGGTATTAATCCGTACAGAGACTTGAAAGAATTGACCTTTGCCGGAGAACATGACAAGGTAGTATATGCTGTGAGAGATGGAAAAGTAGACGTGGGAGCGGTAAGAACCGATGTTCTAGAATCAATGCAGGAGGAGGGGAAAATTAAACTAGAAGACTTTGTGGTCATCAATCAGAGAACAGAATTAGCCGACAGATTCCCCTTCCTAGTCAGTACCGACCTTTACCCGGAATGGCCCTTTTCGGCTACGAAAAATACACCCCCCAGGATAGCAGAACTGGTGTCCTCTGCCCTGTTGAAAATGCCAGAAGATGCTAAGGCAGCAAAGGATGCGGGTGTAGGGGGATGGACAGTACCAGGTAACTATCGTAAGATAGATGACTTGTTTTATGAGCTACAAATAGGACGGTATGAACACCTGAGAAAATTAAACTGGGTAGGTTTTGTCCAGAAATATTGGTACTTATTTTCCGGTGGTGCCATCTTGGTAGTAATACTGATTGCAACCTTCATCATATACCAACAACAACAGTCCCGCAAGGCCATCGAAAAACTGGCGGAGGAGAGAAAGCAAGAAAAAGAAAGACTGGAAAAAGAAATATATCAGCTTATAGAAGAAGTACAGGGTGCACTAGAAGGGGACTTAACAGTAAGGGCAAGTCTAACCTCCATGGAAATGAGTACTGTGGCCGACTTGTTTAACGCCATCACTGACAGTTTACGAGATATTGCCCTAGAGGCCAGAGTCTCCAGCAACGAGGTAGTCAGGGCCCTGGGGGACAACGCTGAGTTCATCCAAATGCTCGCATCTCAGGCGTTGGCCGAGTCTAGAAAAACCCGTGAGGCTCTGGAGTCCATTGAGACAATGTCGGAACAAGTAAACCAGGTGGCTCAAACGGCCAATAAAGTCTCCTTCCTAGCAGAAGACGCCTATCAAGAAACCCAAAAAAGCAGTAGTGTTATGGACGATACAGTGGAGGGGATCCTCCGGGTGAGGGGCACTATAGCCGAAACTGCTAAAAAAATGAAGATACTGGGGGAATCCTCCCAGAAAATTTCTCAAGCGGTATCCCTCATCGAAGAAATAGCCCTCAAAACCACCCTCCTGGCCATCAACGCCAGTGTGGAAGCCAGTCGTGCCGGTGAACAAGGACAGGGTTTCACCATTGTAGCAGAACAGGTGGGGGCATTGGCAGAACAATCGGCTGAAGCCACCAAGACAATCGCCCAAATGGTGGCGGAAATACAACAGGAAACCCAAGATGTAGCGGAGGCCATGGAGATGACCACAGCGGAAGTTGTATATACCACCAACCAGGTAGAGTCCGCCAAACAGAGTCTAAACCAGGTGTTGGAACTCTCTCGCAGTATTGACGAGTTGATGAAATACATCTCCGAATCCACCGCCTCCCAAACAGAGACTTCTCGAAAACTCACCCAGCTTATGGAAGAATTGGCCAGGGAATCGGAAGAAAGATTACAACTGTCTCAAAAAGTAGCAGAATCAATCATCTCCACAGCCAATATTGCCAAGCAACTACAAAGCGCAGTGGAAAAATTCAAAGTCGACTAACAGGGGATATAGCCTATGGATGAACAACAACTACGTTTAAATTTCCTGGCAGAAGCAGAAGACTGTCTTAACCAGGCAGAATCGGTATTACTACACCTCAGTCAACTGCAAACCCAGCAAGGGGACATAAAAGAACAACTGGACTTGGCCCTGAGGGCAATTCACTCCATTAAGGGAGGTGCAGGGATGATGGGATTTGCCACCCTCAGTAAAGCCTCCCACCGTTTAGAGGACTTTCTCAAGCTCGTCAGACTACACCACCATTCTACCCCCGTTAGCACCGAGGTGGAAAGTCTATTGCTGGCCTGTATTGACGGACTGCGCCTGATGGTAGAATTGCACTACCAGGGGAAGGAGATAGAAGATATTTGGCTAAAACAGACATTAGAGCCCATTTTCGAGCAATTAAGACAAAACTTGGGTGAAATTACCCCCGAAGACGAACAACGCCTTTTGGCAGAAAAAAATCAAACCTCAGAAGCACTATTGCTCTTTTGCGAGGGAGCAGAACCAGTTGTAGACGAGTTGGAAGCAAAGGTAAACACGCTGCCACCAGAAGAAAAAGTCCCGACCCTACTTTCCGCCTGTGAACAACTGCTGTTTTTAGGGCAAATGGCCCCCCTACAACCCTTTGTAGAATTATGTGAATCTATACAAAATACAGCTCTCCTCACTCCACCCCATCAAATCGACTCCCTCATCCAAGAAGCCATCACTGCCTGGCGACGTTCCCTAGGTTTAGTACTACGCAATAATATAGACAAGATACCAAGGAGCCTAGGGGAAACCACAGAGACAACCCCCTCCACCGTAACCCCCTCCACTACAACAACAGAATCCACAGTAACAGGGGCAAGAGTAACGGAAGAGGAAAACCCCTTAGACAAAGAAACACTAACCCTAACCCTGGAAAATATACCCCTAGCCCTTGAGGGAGAGGAAATTACTATTGAGGAATTACAAAAGCTGCAAAAGGCCCTAGAAATCATTGAACAAACAGAAGAAAAACCCCCCCTTGAAGACTGCCCCATTCCCCAATCCCTATCCCCTACTACCCCATCGCCAAACCCCAAACCCCAACCCCTGGTAAGGGTGCCCCAAGAATACCTCTCCCAACTCACCACCCTCTTGGGCAAAATGATTTTAGAGCGTAACCAGGTTAATTCCTTCCTCCGCCAACTACAGGAGAACACCAAGTTACTACAAAAGAGACTCAGTCATTTAAACCACTGCCATAAACAGTTGAGGACGTGGTACGATCGTGCCAGCACTGAGGTTTATAAGGCCGTTGAAGAAAAAGGGGAAAATGTCAGTAGTTTTGACGCCCTGGAAATGGATCGCTACAGTGACTTACACCTTTTCTTCCAGGAGGGAATGGAAACCCTTGTCCAACTACAGGAGGTGGGCACCGACTTAGATTTAAGTTTAGAACAATTAAAACAGGCCGTACAACAGTTGAATTTCATCATAGGCGCATTACAGAAAAAGGCCACCGCCCTTTCCATGCGGCCCTTTGGCGAATTAGTAAAAGGTTTCCCCCGTCTGATAAGGGATTTGAGTGTCAGGTTTAACAAGAGGGTGGAACTGAAAATCGAGGGAGAAAATACACTCTTAGAGCGCCCCCTGGTAGAAGCCCTACAAACCCCTCTTAATCACCTGGTGCGCAATGCCTTCGCTCATGGCATCGAGGAAGAAGAAGTCCGCACCCTTTCCGGCAAACCCCCCCATGGCACCATATCTCTTAAGGCTTTCAACCGCGGGACAAAAACTATTATCACCGTCAGTGATGACGGCCGGGGTATTTCCTTGGAAAAAATTAAGGATCGCCTCCTGGAAATGGGCATCCCTCTCCAGGATATTGAGCAAATGTCCGAAACTCAACTGTTGCATCAAATATTTCAACCGGGATTCAGTACAGCAGGCCAAGTTACAGAGTTGGCAGGCAGGGGCGTTGGCATGGATGCAGTAAAAGAGGCTATTGAGAAAATCGGCGGCACCCTTACTGTCCAAACCGAGGCAGGTAAGGGGACTACCTTTACCATCACTATACCCTTCAACCTTTCCGTCAGCCGTGTCCTTCTGGTAGAAACTGCGGGCTTCATGTATGCTATCCCTATTACGGCTGTAAGGGAGATACTCCATTTGCCCTCCGCCGATGGACTGTCAGAATTCTTCTGGAAAGACAAAACTCTTCCCCTCGTCCACCCACGGCATATCCTAACCTTCAGTCGTGGCTTGACATTGCCACCAGAATTCGGCCAACCCCCCCTAATTGACAAGACTTGTATCGTGATTGTGGGGGATGACCATCATCTTGTCGGTGTTAGCATAGACAGACTCTGGGGAGAAGAAGAAGTCTCTATCCGTCCCATTGAAAGTGTTATATCTCCCCCTCCCTATGTTATTGGTTCATTCTTATTAGGGGATGGACGTGTTTTGCCTTTGATTGAACCCATGGGGATGTTACAATCTGTTGTCATCTCCACCCCCCTGGACAATTACTCTCCCACCCCCCCCACTATTAATAAGTCCTCCCAAAAAACCGTAATGGTGGTAGACGATTCCGTGGCAGTTCGTCTTCATCTTACCAAACTGTTGGAAGAGGCCGGGTATCGTGTTGAACAAGCGAAAAATGGCCAAGAAGCCGTTGACAAACTCCTTGCAGGCTTGCCAGTCAATGCCGTGATTTGTGATATAGAAATGCCCCGTCTTGATGGTTACGGCGTCTTAGAGGAAGTGAAAGGTAAACGGGAATTTACATCTCTTCCTATCATAATGTTGACCTCCCGCACCAGCGAAAAACACCGCAAACTGGCCCTCAACTTGGGCGCTAGCGCCTATTTTGGCAAACCTTACAACGAACGGGAATTACTCCACACTCTCAACCAACTGGTACAGCATTCATGATTTAGTGGTATCGTTTTCCGTGAGAAATATTTAAAGAAAATTTAAATTCCTTAATAAAAAACCCGAAAAAACCCGGAACCATGGGAAGCAGTGCACAGAAAATAGTGTTTAGGGGATACTATTTAGCGACGGGAGGATGACCCCGGTTTATCTTATCTTCGAAGCGCTCCTGTCCCTTTCTCAGTAAAAATCCTGTGTTCTAGATTTTTTTTATTAACTAAACAGCAAGAAATTAGTAAATTCCCCAGGATTTAATAATAGGATAAAAATATAAAAAACTGCCCTTTATTTGGGTATAAAGTTGCTATTTTGAGAAAAGAGGGGTATAATACTCAAGTAAGATAGAGGTAAAGTAAAAAAAAAGAAAGAACCAATAAACACCAGAAAATTAGGTCCACGCCCGGACTATGACAGTGACTGCTTTTTTGCGGGCCGCGGTGATGGCTGTTAACAAAAGGCAAAAAAATCTTCATCTCCACAAAATTTACACAATCTTTTTTCACAATAGAGGGCATAGGAAGAACAAAAAAACTAATACAACCAACCCACTGGAAAGGAACTAGTATCGGAGGCGCAAGGGAAATGGCTGACAAATTCGACTTCTCCCAGGCTGTACAACAGATAATAGACTCCAAGAAAACTGGCCACTGGCAAATAAGGACAGAGTCAGTAAAATGGGATCTGTATTGGCAGGAGGGCAAAATACTCTACGCCCAACACTCCTTACAATCCCTGGAAACCCTCACCTATCACCTCATGAGAATATCCCCCGCCGCCATGGCTAAACTCCCCACTAATCTAGTGGTGGATAAAAACAATCACTTCCGACTCCTGCCCATTGTAAGAAGAATATACGACAGCAAGATTATTTCCCATACGGAAAAATTGTTTCTAGTGAAAGAAATCAGCCAAGACGCCCTAGAATCACTTATATGTCTGTCTCACTGCGAAAGTGAATGGCTGACCACTAATACTACATATCTGGAAGAATTGAAGACAACAGTGGGGGACAATCTATTTGAGGCTAAATCCCTGTTAAGACTGTGCCAAATCCGCCTACAACAATGGGAAAAACTCTACCCCATAGTATCCCCCCACCAACGCCCCATACTCATCAACCCCAGTCTGTTTATTAACAACCCAACCGTGGAAGGGGTAACACTGTCTCCAGCAGTCTTGGCACAACTGGCTAAACTCATGAAGGGTTTGAGCATCCGCCAGTTGAGCTTCCTGTTAAAACAAGACGAGTTGAAATTTGCCCAACTGTTGTATCCCTACGTCGAACAGGGAATTATCACCATAAACCCCCCCAAAGCCCCACTAGACGAACTTCCCACCCCCCTTTCCCGCCACGAGAAACCTTCCGCCTCTACTTCCACCTCTGTGCCGGTACTTCAATTGGTAGCTACAGAGCCGTTACAAACCAGGGAAAGACAGGAAAAGGCCACATTAACATCCCTGTCCCACAGATCAGAAAAGGTGGAAGAACAGTCAAAACCGGCAGAAGACATTGAAATAGAAGGTAAATATAAAGTTGTGTGTATTGACGACAGCCCCACGGCCCTACAAACCATGAGGAAGTATTTAACAGAAGAAGGCTTTGAGGTGGTAACCGTAGATAATCCCATGAGGTCGGTTTCTTGTCTGTTTCAAACCAAGCCAGACTTGATTTTAATGGATCTGTCCATGCCAGGCATAAACGGCAATAGACTATCTAAAATCCTTAAAAGTAGTTCGGCTTTCAAGGACGTGCCAATAGTGGTGGTAAGTGGAAACGCCTCTGCCCTGACTCCAGTCCAACTAGAAGAGATGGGGGGGAAGGACTTTTTGGCCAAACCTTTCAAAAAAGAAGATTTGTTGAGGGTAGTTAAACGGTGTCTTGCCAAGAGATTTTCTACCCCTATAGCCGCCGTCAAATCCGCCTAGGACTATTCCTCTTTTCATACTACTCCCCCAAAGACGGTCTGTGGAGATTCTCCCGATGGGCAAGATTCCAGTCGGGACGCAGACTTTGAGCCCTCCGCAGATAGGGGTGATATATTTCCGCCTGGGGTTTATCAGTGTTGAAGTATATTAGTACACGAATGCACTTCTCAAGACTTCCCTTGACGTACATCTGTTGTAAGTCCAAGAGGGGTACATTTTCCCAACGAGGATTTTCTCGGGCGATGGTGGCAGGAAAGATGGCATCTAAATCGGGGGTGACAGTGAAAATGGCACTTATAATCTCCTCTGGCTCCAACTGATTGTGGATTTCTATCTCCCGCAACAACTCTGTTACCGCTTGTCTTATAGCCTCTACTGTATTATCTTCTACGGTGGTAGCGCCTCTGATTGCCCTTACCTTAGTCGGTTTATTTCTTTCCTCTTTCTCTTGACTTTTTTCCATAGTTAGTCTAGGGATGATATAGCCACAGGGGTTGACCACTAGTAACCAATTCAAATTCTATCCAATTAAGGGCCTTTGTTACCCCTGTTTTGCCGGTGAAAATCTTCTCCACGAGGGATTTGGGTGGCTCTATGGTATAAGACTCAGTTTTGTCCGGATCAAGCCCCACCAATTCACAGGCCCAACGACGGGCATCCTCCTCACTCCCCAGACGATCTACTAAACCCCATTTTAAGGCCTGTTCCCCACTGAAAATCCTTCCGTCAGCAAAACTTTTTACCGTTTCCAGGGAAAGTTTGCGATTCTCCGCCACCGTTTGGATAAACTGTTGATAACTGCTATCTATCAACTGCTGTAGTATTTCCTCCTCCTCCTTGGTCAGACCCCGGTCGAAAGATAGTATATCCTTATAGGGCCCCGACTTGATCACCTTAAAAGACACGCCGAGTTTGTCCAACAGTTTCTGCAGATTGTTTCCCCTGATAATTACGCCAACACTACCAGTAATAGTACCCGGATTGGAAACTATGTGAGTGGCACCCATGGCAATATAAACCCCCCCAGAGGCAGCAATATTCCCAAAACTAGCAATAATTTTTATCTTCTGTCTCAGCCTCTTCAAAGCAGCATAAATCTCCTGAGAATCCCCCACTGTACCTCCAGGAGAGTCTATCCTCAACAGCAGGGCGGGGTATTGTTTTCTCTCCACCTCCCGTAGGGCCGCCAAAACTCTCTCACGGGTGGCTGAAGCTATTATGCCGTTGATTTCAATTCTGGCAATTTGCCTAAGACTTTTGGGTTTAAAAGGCCAAACCATCAGTTTTTATTTTATTTCCCCTTTGCCACAACACCCAAAAAAGAACCCGAGGTCACCATTGTACCACTAAAAGGGTTTTAATGTTAAGATTCTTCTAGTCCTGGCAGTCAACTTGCATAATTTGGGGAAAACCATCTACAATCGGGTTATAGACTATACACTGAGGATAATCCATGAGTCGCCTTGCACTTTCCCTGGGTTGTGGCGCCCTGGTGATTGCCATCAGCACTGTGTTGCCCCCCGCTACAGCCACCACCATCCGCCCACCAGATGTTTATGCCCAGGGGATGTCCAACCCGGTCACCGCCGAAGACTACTACCAGAGGGGCCTTAGTTTTTTGGAAAAACAAGACTACAATAGGGCCATAGCAGACTTCCAAAAGGCGGCTCAACTGGAACCTAACAGCGTCAAGGCTCATCTCGGACTGGGACTTGTTCATTGGCTGTCAAATAACTACCCCGAAACCATAAAGGAAATGACAAAAGTGATACAGATGGATCCTTCGGTGGTGTTGGCCTATCAGGTGAGGGGGGATGCCTATTTAGAGACAAGAGAATACCAGAAAGCCATTTCCGATTATACCACAGCCCTCAAATCAGAACAGTTGCCCGTGACCTACTTCAATCGAGGGCGTTGTTATTTCTTCTCACAAGACTACAGCAGGGCATTAGCAGATTTTGACAAAGCCCTACAGTTGGAACCCAACGCCATAGACTATTATTATTTCAGGGGGTTGACTCACTACAACCTAGAAAACTACCAGAGGGCCATAGAAGACTTCACCAGGGTTGTAACTGTGGAAGAGTACCCCCCCGCATACTATTTCCGTAGCTATTCCTATTTCTTCTTAGAAGACTACCAGAAAAGCATGACCGACATCAACAAGGCCATTGCCCTGGATAATACAGATCCCGATTATTACATCCTAAGAGCCCTTAACTATTGGGTTGTGGCCAAACATGAAAATGCCCTCACTGACGCCCGAAAAGCATTGGGTATGTATGAAAGGGAGGGGGCAAAGGAAAAAATAGAACTCACCAAGGAGATGATTAACTCCATTCTGTTGGATATGAAATAATATTCTTAACAACTCTTGGCACCCTCTTGGGCATGAATAATCAGTGGGAGTATGAGGAGAAGAATTATTGTGGTGGGGAGTGGGGTAATAGGCAGTGCCATAGCTTACGAGTTAAGTAGCAACCCCCAATTGGAAATAACCCTAATAGACGAGAATGATAACCCTGGCAGTGGCGCTACGGGAGCCGCATTAGGGGTTTTGATGGGGATAATCAGTCTAAAAACCAAGGGGAGGGCCTGGACATTAAGGGAAGCTAGTGTCCGCCGTTATCATCAGTTGATACCCGAATTGGAGGAATTGACGGGCTTATCCATCCCCCACAATAAAGATGGCACTGTCAAACTCCTTCTTGACCAGGAAGAGATAACCAAATACGAAAAACTGGCTCAACTGCGCGCTTCCCAAGGCTACTCGCTACAGTTGTGGGACATAGAAAAACTAAGACAAAACTGTCCAGAATTAGACATTTCTGCCACAGACACCAAGGGGGCAGTTTATTCTCCCTACGACTGGCAGGTAAGTCCAACCCCCCTCACCAAAGCCCTGGTTAAGGGTGCAAGTGTAAAAGGAGTACAATGTATTCTGGGCAAAAGAGTCATTGCCCTCAGGCTAAACAAAAGTGGCGTATGTGAAGGGGTGGAATTAGAGGGGCACTCCCTGTCTGCCGACTATGTGATTTTGGCCACGGGCTTAGGCACCACCCCTCTGGTTAAACCCCTGGGAGTGGACATAAGAATCGAACCAGTGTTGGGACAGGCCCTCTTACTAAAATATGACAAGTGGTCACACCCAGAAGGCTTTAACCCCGTCATAAGCGGCGACGATATTCACATAGCACCTCTCGGGGATGGACAATTCTGGCTGGGTGCCACCGTTGAGTTTCCCTCCGGACAAGAGTCTGAGCCCACCCCCAGTCCCGATTTGTTACAACAGTTATATCAAAGGGCAACCGAATTTTATCCCAACCTTAAACAGGCCACAATAATGTTATCCTGGACTGGCCAAAGACCCCATCCCCAGGGCAAGCCCGCACCGGTAATTGAAAAACTTTCCAGCCATCCCAATGTTATCCTAGCCACGGGCCACTACCGCAACGGCATCCTCCTCGCACCAGCCACTGCCCAAACTGTTAGGCAGATGATTGAAGCCGAAATTTAAAGAATTTTTAACAGGCCCTTGACAAAAATGTGAGTGTTGTGAGGGGGCTCTCCTGATGATTTTTAACAAACAGGGCCTGAAGGCCAAA
The DNA here is from genome assembly GCA_015295805.1 of Geminocystis sp. M7585_C2015_104. Taxonomy (NCBI): domain Bacteria; kingdom Bacillati; phylum Cyanobacteriota; class Cyanophyceae; order Chroococcales; family Geminocystaceae; genus Geminocystis; species Geminocystis sp. M7585_C2015_104. The sequence goes on from DVEF01000032.1 coordinate 14,936, forward strand.
TGAATTGTGGAAAAGGGTGATTTTGGTCAAGTGCTGGTATAAAGGCAGTGCAAAACTGGAGGTTAGACAGTTAGAAGCCCTTCATTCTCATAATTTTTCAAAGTCAAAGTAGTTAATGAAATGCAGCACATGTAAACCGACATATGGTAGTAAGAGACAAAAACCCAACCACATACGGTGAATTTGAATATCTATTGGAAAATTAGACTAAAAAATAATCACTTACAAAAGTATTTACAATTTTACCCCTTCCAACAAGAGAAGACCACAGATATACTATAAGGAGGAAAATGTCTCTAGAAGGGCTAGCCAGATTAAAAGAGAAGTGTGAATAATTGGCCAATTTTCTCAAGACTAATCCGACAGTAATTCAAAATGGGGGAGGGGAGGCAGTGGCTAAATAGGAAAAAGAATGGTTTACTAGTAGACAAAGAAGGAAACTAGAAACAAGCTTGGTTGGGATAGGGGGTATGGAAAAAACTATGACGATATTGCTGCCAATGCCATAATCGCCCACCACAAGAGGGCAGAAGTAGATATAGGGCCAAAGTATTTTTAAATGCGCCAATAGAGGAGAAAATAAGCTATTGGATAGATTTGATAGGTAGGAGAAGATAGCCCCTGGAAATAGTATTATCAGCTATTTGACCCCCCCTTTCTCCAAACCTATTCCCCAACCCCCCTGGACAAAGAATAAATATGCCCCTTGAAAAGAAACACCCCCTGGCCCCCACAGGGCGGGGTTATTGTTTTTTCTTTTAGGGGTCATCCACAATCGGAATGGTGGGACTTGAACCCACGGCCTCTTCGTCCCGAACGAAGCGCGCTACCAAACTGCGCTACATCCCGTTGTGTTGTTCGACCACAAGATATTTTATAACATATTTTAGTTATTTATTGTGGGATTTAACCACAATCTTCTGAGTGGATAAGTTTTCTCATCTTAGCCACTCCCTTTTTCAGACGACGAGAAACTGTTATTACACTCACCCCCAGCATTTCTGCAGTCTCCTTTTGGGTTAAATCCTTGAGAAATACAAACTCTAACACCTTGCGAATGCCGTCTTCTAACTGACCTAGGGCATTTTGCAGACGGATTTTGTCCTCTTCTGCCAGTTGGAAGCTGCGATAGCGGTTGTCAGGGAGGCAATCGGCTAGGGTAAGTTTCTCATCTTCATCGCTGGTGCTAACATCTAAACTAATGGGTTCACGGTTTTGATGGGCCAGTTTCACCTCTTCCCACTCTTGCAGAGAAATCCCTAACTCCCTTGCTATCTCCTCATCCGTTGGCTGACGACGAAGAGTATTTCTCAGTTTTCGCATTGCCTTGTTGGCTTGGTTTTTCAATTCCAAACAGCGCCTGGGAATCCTAATGGCACAACCTTTATCTCGCAAATAGTGTTGTATTTCCCCTCTGATGTAGGGTACTGCAAACGTACTAAAAGCGTACCCCCTTTCTGGGTCAAAACGCTCAATTGCCCTCAGTAAGCCTATACACCCCACCTGGAGTAGGTCCTCATGACTCTCCCGACATTGATTCACCCAACGGCACACTTCCTGACGGACCAACCCCATATTCAATTCTAATATCTTATTTCTTATTTCCAGATTTTTTGTCCGTCTATACTCCCAAAAGAGTTGACTATTCTCTTTTGTGTAGCTGGAGTCAATACTTATGGTTTTCATATTTCCCAAGCCAGGCAATTTTCCTTTTTTCGACTAGTAGTTTTTATAACAACAAAAAATGCAGCCCATCCTACTTTCTGCTAACACAACCATCCTCCCACTATTCTATTTTGTCAATCACTTTTATTGCATCGAGGTATTCACTTACTTTCTGATCCCCATTCATAGCTCCCATGATTATATACACTTACATCTTGGTATTCCCTTAACATCTGTTTACAATAACTCTTAGAGAGAATTAGCTAGGGGTGGCAGGAGGAATATGACAGAAAAAAATCAAATATTTAGAGAGAAACAAAAATTTTTCGACTTGTGGGCAAGAACTTACGATCTTATCCCTACGACTATATTTTATCAGACAATTCACCGTCGTTTATTGAGTTATGTTGTCCTTCCCTCCCCCTGTTTAGTGTTGGATGTGGGATGTGGTACAGGGAAACTACTTAACCTTTTAGCGGCAAGGTATCCACAATTAAAGGGGATTGGTTTAGATTTATCCCCAGAAATGCTAAAACAGGCGCGTAAGGCTAATCGTCATCATCCTAGACTTATTTTTGTGGGCGGCAATGCTGAAAATTTACCCTTTGCCGACAATCAGTTTGATGCGGTGTTTAACACTATCAGCTTTTTACATTATCCAAACCCAGAAGCGGTATTCCAAGAAGTGGCTAGAGTTTTGAAGCCAGGTGGATACTTCTACCTGGCAGATTACATAGCAAAAGAAACACAAAATACAGTTTCTATCTCTCCTGGAAAAATTCGGTTTTATAGTGCCAAGAAGAGAGAAGAAATGGCCACTTCATCAGGGCTTTTAACTGTTTCTCATCCCTATCTTTTCGCCAATGTTGTGCTTTCCATTTTTCACAAAAACCATTGGTTTAAAAATTGAAAATATGGTATATTATTCACAATATTTACTGTCTTTGGCTGACGAGAGCGCCTGGAAATTGCATGACATTTCGTCTGATTAAGGGAACCTTTCACGTAGTCGGATACTCCCCAGATGGAGATTCGGTTCGTTTTAAAGCCAAAAATCCCGAAAACTGGAATTTGTTGGCGGGCATACCAACAGTATTGAATGAAGAAAATCATGCCCAAATCCGTCTTCTAGGCATTGATAGTTTAGAAACTCACTTCCGCAACTTTCAACAACAGTGGGGTTTTACTTCTGCAAACTTTTTATTAGAAAAGCTGGAAATAGAGGGAGTAAAATGGGATGAAGAGAAAAAAACAGTTGTGGCTGCCAAGGACAAAAACCCAGGATTTATACTGGCAAAAAAAACAGATCAACATGGTCGTCCTCTGGCTTTTGTTTTCACTGGCGATATTGATCACCCAGACGGTGCGGAATTCTTACTCCCCGTGGGTTTATTATTCAAATCGGCAAATTATCAAAGTTTGGCCTGGGGACAATCTTATCCTACTTACTATCGGGGAATAGCACCAACTTTGAGGGCCAAAATGACTGGCGCGGTAGTCAAAGCCAGGAATAAAAAAATAGGCATATGGCAATCCGATGTCACCAATCAGGGTTTTAGGGTTTGGGACCTATTTGATGTTAGCAAGAACATCGTAATATTACCAAAACTATTTCGGCGTCTGATAGCCTATCTGGAAACCAGTAGTGAACTTAGTGGTTTTAAAAACTCAATAGTGAAATCAGAAAAAGTGTTGATTCTACCCCACAAGAAAAAGAAACTATTCCGTGACATCATCCTACAACAAGAGGACTTCTTTTGCCTCTCAGAATTACCAGAAAACTTGATCTATCTATAGCCATATGTATTGTGAGTAATAAATCACTTTGTAATTCAATTCGCGACCCGGCGGGGAGCACATGGAGGCGTTGGTGTCCTATTATCAGTTGGTGCTATGTCATAGGCAACATGGGGGATAATTACTAATGAGCATAATGATAACAACTTAGAGCTAACTATCCAATTGAAAGTCAGTCTTGGAGAAAGTCTGTCCTGTGTTATGATTTCTTCCTTTCTAATCTCCGCAGCTGTATCTGGTATCATATCGGAGTACAATAGTATTCTGGGGGAATGGATAAATGATCCTCATGGGGGAGGGCCACAGAAATTCCACACTAAACCGACTCCCCGTGTGGGGGGCATAGGAGTGTTTTTGGGAGTGGCACTGGGCCTTCTCCTATTTGGCTGGCGGCAACGAGAATCTGCCCAACAGGCCATACTATTACTATTGTCGTCCCTTCCCGCCTTTGTTGCAGGTTTAGGGGAAGACATCACAAAACAAGTCCCTGTTAAGGTCAGATTGACCCTGTGTTTGCTTTCTGGTACACTAGCGTTTTTCCTGCTGGAGGGGGGAATCACAAGGACTGGTGTTTCCCTTTTGGATCATATCCTGAATTCTGCACCCCTTTCTCTGGCTTTCACCATGCTGGCTATTGGCGGTTATGCCAACGCCATAAACATCATTGATGGTTTTAATGGCCTAGCCGGTGGTGTTTGTGTCATTATACTCTGTGGACTGGCCTACGTATGCTATAGGGTTGACGACTGGTTTTTGCTGCACAGCTGTATCGTAGTGTTAGTATCTGTTCTGGGCTTTCTGGTGTGGAATTACCCCAGTGGCAGGATTTTTCTGGGCGATGGCGGGGCTTATTTTCTCGGTTTTGCTTTGGGCACCATTTCCGTTTTACTAGTCCACCGACACCCCACAGTATCCCCCTGGTTTCCCGTACTTCTGGCTATCTACCCCGTTTGGGAAACTCTCTTTTCCATCTACAGAAGACAACTGCTAAGAGGAGCTTCCGCTGGTAATGCAGATAGGTTACATCTCCACTCATTGATCTACAAAAGAGTCCTCAAAGCCTCCTGCAAAAAGGGGGATAGATGTGTATTAAATTCTACTACTAGTGTATATTTATGGTTTTTTAGTCTGATAAGCTTTATCCCCGCTGTTATCTTTTGGCAAGAAACACCAGCACTACAAATATTCACCCTATCATGGATTGTTTTTTACATCTGGTTGTATGCCAGTATTGTCAGGTTTAAAACGCCAATCTGGTTTAAATTAAATCTTAAACCCAACTTTCATGGTATAAGAACATAAGGTTCTCACAAGGGGCACTGAATTTTTAACCACAGAGGAAGTTAATGGAGATTTTAGTCACCGGTGGCGCTGGCTATATAGGTAGTCACGTGGTAAAACAATTACTAGAATACAATGACTGTGCTATAACAATAATAGACAACTTGTCCACAGGTTCTTTAAAAACTATTCAAACTCTAGAAACTATTAGGGATGATAGGAACAATCTAAAATTCATCAAAACTGACCTGAGTGATTTTAGCAAAATAGAAGAAATATTCAAAGCCAATTCCTTCCAGGCCATTATTCATTTTGCCGCGAGCATCATAGTGCCAGAAAGTGTTACCAATCCCCTTAAATACTACCTGAACAACACCACAAACACCATAAATCTGATAAATTTGGCAGTGAAATATGGGGTTTCGAAATTTATATTTTCCTCCACAGCGGCAGTTTACGGCAATCCAGAAGAAATCCCCGTAAGGGAAGATACTCCCACCCACCCCATTAACCCCTACGGCATGAGTAAATTGATGAGTGAAAATGTACTCAAAGATGCTGCCAAGGCTTATAGGGGATTTAAGTATGTAATCCTAAGGTATTTTAATGTAGCCGGCGCCGACATCAAAAACAGAATCGGCCAATGTTTTCCTAATGCCACCCACCTGATCAAAGTTGCCGCGGAAACTGCTGTTGGCAAAAGGGATAAATTGTACATCTTCGGTGACGACTATCCTACCTTTGATGGCACTTGTATAAGAGACTATATTCATGTAGATGATTTGAGCTATGCCCATTTAATGGCACTAGAATACCTGAACAACCATGACAGTGATGTGTTTAATTGTGGCTATGGCTACGGTTATTCAGTAAAACAGGTGATAGAAACCATGAAGAGGGTTTCTGGAGTGGATTTCCCAGTAGAAGTAGTCGGCAGAAGAGAGGGAGATGCCGCCTGTCTAGTGGCCAACAGTGACAAAATTAAAACCTTGATGGGGTGGCAGCCCAAGTATAACCAGTTGGAGCTCATCTGTCAAACCGCCCTCAACTGGGAGAAAAAGCTACTGTCTGGTTACTGAGCAGTTACCGATTGCCTCTTACTCCTGATTTACCATCTCCTCCTTTCCCCTCTCCTATCATGCCGACTTTCCATACCGACTACATAACCAGCAGCCCCCAGTACCACGTGACGCCGGTTCCTTTATGTTTTTTAAAACTTCTTAATACAAAAGTAATAAGACTTCTCCCCTCATATTTATTTCACCCACTCCACATCACATGGGTTATCCCCATTTGTCCCCATCAACAGGTACATTTCTCCCTCCCACAGAGTGGGTATTCTAGCAGGGGTCAAATTTTAAGTTTTGTTAAAATATAGATGGATAGTCATCAAGTCGCAAACCACAAAAGTAAGAGACGGTTCGGCAAAAAGTTCATTTTTTGTAATAATTAGATAATGACTTTCAGCCGGTCAATCTAACATCAGGCTGCCCTTTAACAATTCCCTTGTAGCTCAGTTGTACAAAACAGGTAAGAGAACATGACACAAATAGCAGGAAACGCTGATGCACCCGATATGGGGCGTCGTCAGTTTCTCAATCTTATTACCTTTGGCACAGTCACCGGTGTGGCTTTAGGGGCACTGTATCCCTACATTAGCTACTTTGTGCCTGAGTCTGCTAGTGGCACTGGTGGCGGTGTTGCTGCCAAGGATAAACTAGGCAATGACGTGGTGGCTAGTGAATTTTTAGCTAGTCACCAAGCGGGAGAGCGCGTCTTAGTCCAAGGCTTGAAGGGGGATCCTACCTACCTCATCATCACCGAGGATAAACAAATAGCTAATTACGGCTTGAATGCTGTTTGTACACATTTAGGTTGCGTGGTCCCTTGGAATGCGGCAGAAAACAAGTTTATATGTCCCTGCCATGGTTCCCAGTATAATAGCGAAGGCAAGGTGGTTCGTGGCCCAGCCCCCCTGTCTTTGGCCCTAGTCCACGCCGAAGTCCGCAATGACAAGGTATTCCTCAGCCCCTGGGAAGAAACCGACTTCCGTACCGGCGAAGAGCCCTGGTGGGTTTAATCTACCTGTTTGAATTATTTTATAATACTGAAGTTTTTATGAGAAAAGAGAAATACCGTATACCGCAAATAGCAGTTAGATTCCTTTTGGTGACACTGGCGGCAGTAGGGTTACTATTCACCCCCGCGCCACAAGCATACGCCTACCCCTTCTGGGCACAACAAACCGCCCCAGATACCCCAAGGGAAGCCACCGGCCGTATTGTTTGTGCCAACTGCCATTTAGCCGCCAAGCCTGTTGAAATCGAAATCCCCCATGCTGTACTGCCAGATACTGTATTTGAGGCTGTAGTTAAGATACCCTACGACCACTCCCAACAACAAATCTTAGGGGATGGGAGCAAGGGTGGATTAAACGTAGGGGCAGTGTTGATGCTGCCTGATGGTTTTAAAATAGCCCCCCAAGAGCGTATTCCCGAGGAAATGAAGGAAAGGGTTAACGGGGTTTACTTCCAACCCTACAAGGAAGGGAAAGACAACTGGATTATTGTTGGCCCCCTGCCCGGTGACCAATACGAGGAAATTGTTTTCCCCATCCTCTCCCCTGATCCTAAATCCGATCCTAACATTCACTACGGCAAATATGCAGTCCATGTGGGTGGCAATCGCGGCAGAGGCCAAATTTACCCCACCGGCGATTTGAGCAACAACAATGTGTTTCGGGCTACTACGGCCGGTGTTATCACCAAGATTACCAAAACTGAAATGGGTGGCTACAGCGTCACCATCAACAACAACGGTGAAGAAACCACTGTAGATATACCCCCCGGCCCTGAATTGATTGTTTCTGAAGGACAACAAATAGCTGCCGGTGCGCCTCTCACCAATGATCCCAATGTGGGGGGTTTTGGCCAAAAAGACACCGAAATTGTACTACAGAGTCCTGAACGAGTCAAGTGGTTACTGGTATTCATTGCCAGCATTATGATCTCTCAGGTCCTTCTCGTCCTCAAGAAAAAACAAGTTGAGAAGGTTCAAGAGGCCGGTTTGTACTTCTAAATTTCCTTTCTATTCCACCCATTATCTATCACTGGTTTAAGGGGCAATCATGCCCCTTTTTTTTATGACCACAGGATTGATCCCCTGTCAGAAACTAGTTGTTTTTTACTTCTCCTTGTAACTTTCTGATTTATAATAGGATATGTGTGAAAAAAAAACAAACTATGGAAGAAAAAATAAAGATTTTCGTGGTGGAGGATGAGATTATCGCCGCAGAAAGTCTCACCTGTGATCTGCAACAGCTGGGCTATGAAGTAGTAGGAAAGACCACTAATGCGGAAAAAGCCATAGAAAAAATCAAACAGCTGCAACCCGATTTAGTACTTCTGGATGTCAAAATTGGCGGCAGTATGGATGGTATTGAGTTGGCCAAGGAGTTAAATAAAATTTTTCCGATTCCTATTGTATATTTGACCGCCTACGCTGATAATAATACCCTGCAAAGGGCCATGAAAACCTCTCCGTATGGCTACATTGTCAAGCCCTACAAAAAGCAGGATTTGGCCGCCACTATTTCTATTGCCCTCCAAAAATACCAAGAAATTAGGCGCATCAAAACTCAATTAACTGTCCAACAAGAAAGACTCAATTTTTTGTCTAAATACGACGAGGTTACCCAGCTTCCCAACCAACTATCTCTGGTAGAAAATTTCAATGCCATCTTAGAAGTATTCTACCAACAAGTAGAGCAAAACAATCCCGATCAAGACATTTTCCCCCAAATAATTCCCATATTTTATATAACTTTAACCTCCCTCAAACTCCTCAGAGATAACTTGGGCACAGAATTCACCAACTTTGTCCTCAAGGCGGTGGTTAATAGACTTAAATCTATCATCATCCAAGATTCGGTTTTGGTTAGGATAGACGACGATGACTTTGCCATTATTTCCCCTCCCGTCACCACCAAACAGGTGGCCATTGACTTCGCCGAGGATTTTATTAAAAAAATGGCGCCTCCCTTTGTGGTCAACCAGAGGGAAATTTATGTTGACCTCCAGATGGGAATTAGTTTTTACCCTCTCCACGGGGAAAATATTGATGAACTTCTTTACAAAGCCAAAGAGGCTATTAAAGACTTGGCGGAAAGGGGCCAAAACTGCTATCAAGTCCATTCTCCAGTATTTCACAAGCACAATTTTTTACGCCTCAAATTGGAGTCAGATTTGCATCACGCCCTGGAAAAAAATGAACTGGAAATTCACTACCAACCCCTGGTAGAAGTTAAGACTAATAAAATCATAGGGGCAGAAGCATTATTGAGGTGGAATCACCCCAAAGAGAAATACATTTCCCCCGAAATTTTCATTCCCCTAGCAGAAGATATAGGCTTAATTGAATCTATCAACGATTGGCTTTTAAACAACACTTGCCAGCAGTTTCATGCCCTCAGGAGACAATTTTCTCCCCAATTGCGGCTTTTTGTCAATTTGTCAGTGCGACAACTCTACGATGAATCCCTAGAAAACAAAATCCTGAAGGCAATCACCCACAACTGTTTCCCCTCCACAGGATTAGTTTTAGAAATCAGTGAAAAGGCTTTGGTAAAACACACACAACAGGCAGCAAAAAAACTAAAAAGACTAAAATCAATTGGCTTATCTATCGCCATTGACGATTTTGGCACAGGCTATTCTTCCCTTGGTTACCTGGGGAATATTGACTTCGAGCTTCTCAAAATAGATCAGTGTTTTGTAAGGAATATTGACAGAAATCCAAGGAACCAAACTATCACAAAATACCTGATTGAAATGGCACATCAATTGGGTATTATAGTGATTGCAGAGGGAGTAGAAAAAGAACCAGAATTAGCGTTCTTATATAGGAATAACTGTGATTACTACCAGGGTTATTTGTTTAGTAGACCACTTCCCTATGATGAGTTTGAAGAATTTTTAACCCTGCACTTCTAGTCTCCCTAAGGGTTGACAAAAAGGGGCGACGGGGGCTAGAATGGGAGAAATGGGGGGCAATGGGGGGAATTGTCCAGACGCTTGGTGTGGGGATGAGGTAGAAGGGAATAATTAGCAACAAGGCAGGGG
>DVEF01000033.1 GCA_015295805.1 Geminocystis sp. M7585_C2015_104
GAGAGTTTGCGGCGAAATTAGACCTTTTTTCCGGGCTTTTTTGTGGTTTCCGGGAAAGAGGACAGCCAGATTTTTGTTGTAAGGACAAGTCCCCAACAGAGGCAATCTGATAGTATTTTTGATTTCTTCAAGACTTCTGAACCTCTTGTCAGAGAATTCCAATAACAAACCAATGAAAAGGGAGACGAAAACACTGGAAATGATAACCACTGCCAGTTTTATGTTTTTCTTGGAGGCGTCCTTAATGATGTTTTCGTCGATGGGAGTTAAAACTTGCCAGGGGAACAAGGCAGTATATAACTGGAATCGCAAGTTCTCCATGGAGGTTAAAAGTCTGGTGAGTTTTTGATTAGCTATTTGTGATTCCCTCAAAAGTTGGCTGTATTCCCTGTTAGTGGTGGAGAAGTCACTAGTGTTTCGATTTAGTTTTTCCAGTGCCTCTGCTAGTCCTCTGTCCTTGGCTTGTAACACTTGAATCTGATTGTTGACATCGAAAAACTGTTGGACTGCTTCCAGCCGGTTTTGGGGAATTGAAACAAGAAAGTCCAAGGACAAATTTTCTGGGGGGTTTTTTAGTATTTTGTCTGTTTCTATTTGCAGCAAAGATACCAATTGATCTCTTCTTAGGCTTAGCTCCTTGACAGCAGGGTGTTCGCTGCCAAGCTTGACTGTCTCCAAGGCCAGCTGAGTCTCGGTTTCTCTCAGGCGCGAGATCAGTTGAAGGTAATAGGGTTGTCTGTTGAGAAGGGTTACTATGTCCACCTGTTGGGGAGTCAATTGAATTTTCTTTTGTAGTTCCCGGGAAAGTTTTCTTAGTCCTTCCAACTCCACTTTTACTTTTTCTCTTTCTCCTTGGATGAATGCCAGTTGTGCCTGAAAAGCATTTCCCTGGAGGTTTGGGGTCATTACGCCTCTACTTTTTTGAAATTTTTCTAATTCAAAGTCCCATTTGGCTACTTCTGCCCTTGCCTTCTTGATTTCCCTTTCTGTGAAATCTATTTGCCTGCTAAGACTGTCAATGTGTTCTTTCTTTTGATATTGGAGATAACCTCTGATGGTGTGCCGGAGTACAAATAGCACTTTCTCCTTAGATTCGCTCTTGTAGCTCACTTCCAGTATTCTGGTGTCTTTTGCCCCCCGTTTGATTTTTATTGCCTCAGTAAGTCCTTCTTTTTTTTTATCTTTTTTGTCGGCGGGGGGGTACAACAGGACCTCAGGATACTTTGACTGGATGGATTGGACAATAGGGGTGAGAATGACAGGACTCTTCAACACTCTAATCTGACTATCATAGTCCAAGTTACTTCGGGGGCCACCAAGTCCCCTGCCGGCTACAACAATCGAACTCTCACTTCTTTGATTGGGAGGCTCCACTAGTATTTCTACTTTACCTTCGTATAGGGGGGGTTGGCTTAGAATCCAGACGGAAGAGGGAATGGCCACGGCTAGGGTTGTGGCGATAATCAATAGGCCTTTTCGTCTGATAGCCCTGAAGAGTTCAGCC
>DVEF01000034.1 GCA_015295805.1 Geminocystis sp. M7585_C2015_104
GGAGCCAGAGAAGTTGTTAATATATATCCAGGACTGCCACGTTGGTGACTGCCAAATATGTTTGTTGATCTATAGTCGACGTATTAGGGAGCCGACGGGAGTCTTGTGGCAGTAGGCCGGGCTTTGGCTACCCGGAAACGAAAGCAGGACAGTTGGCGCCCACCTGGTGTTCTGAGGTCAAAAACTGAGGCAAAACGGCGTGGCGGTTCAACTCTGGGCTGTAAAGCCCACGTTTTTTTCTGTCTCGGGTTAAATGAAGTTAATTCTCATCTGGCTTGGCTGCAAAATTCAGATTTATTCTCACGACGACCTCTATTTGCCTCTGCTATCAGCACTTCTGCATACTCGGCACAACAGCCACAACATCTAGATACAGACATTTTTTCCGCCAATTGTTCTAGGGAGTTGACACCCTCTTCTACTGCCTTATAAATGTCCCTATCCGTAACTTGGTAGCAAAGGCAAACGTACATAGGCCTCCCTTGTTCCACACTCCGGTTTTATTCTACCACATAAGTGCTAAATATTAGCATTTAGCTTGAGAAAAAAATCAGATGGGGCTATAATGGTCTACAACAGACAGAAAATAAGGCTATGGAAGGGAATCAAGAGGTAAAACAGCAGTTAAATAACGTTTTGAAGCTAATATTGACGGCAATCAACCAGTTTTTCCTCCATGCCAGAATGTGTAAAAACTGGGGGTTACATAAACTAAACGAGTATGAGTATCGTTACTCCATTAAGTTGATGAAACAGGCGGATAAAGTCATTGAAAGAATCCTCTTTTTGGAGGGATTACCTAATTTACAAAACCTTGGGAAATTACTGATTGGTGAAAACGTGCCAGAAATCATTGCTAATGATTTAACCATGACTGGGGAAATGGCTAACAATCTCCGCAGTGTTATTAGCCTTTGTGAATCCCAAAGAGACTATGTAAGTAGGGATTTGCTGGCGGAATTGTTGGAGGAGACAGAAGAGGAAATTGACTGGTTGGAGTCTCAACAGTGGTTGATTGCTAATTCCGGTTTGGAAAACTATCTACAGTCTATGATGTAGGGGGACCTACCATGAAGGGGAAAGACACAGTTATTCAACAACTACAGAAAATACTACGCAGTGAATTGGCTTCCAGGGATCAATATTTTATCCACTCCCGCATGTATCAAAACTGGGGATTACATAAACTATATGAAAGAACACATCATGAAATGGAGGAGGAAACCCAACACGCCACCTGGCTTATCGAAAGAATCTTGTTTCTTGAAGCCACCCCAGACTTATCCTCACCAGACGTTATAAAGATTGGTCAAAATGTTCCAGAAGTGTTGCGCAATGACCTAGAATTGGAATATAAGGTTATGGCAGAACTAAAAGAGGCCATCTCTGTCTGTGAGAAAGAACAGGATTATGAGACTAGAGAAATCCTATTGAAGATTCTAGCAGACACTGAAGAAGACCATATCTACTGGTTGGAACAACAATTGGGTTTGATTGAAAAAATCGGCTTGGCCAACTATCTACAGTCGCAGATGTAGTTGTATGGGGATAGACTGTTATTATTACTACTACTATCCCCACAGAGGATGAAACTTATGGGTATGAAATTTTACCAGGAAATTATCCAAGTTCCCACCCGAGGCAAGTGTCTTCATAACATCACCCATCTAGTAGATAAAGTCATTGCCAACTCCGGCATTCAAACCGGCTTGTGCACAGTTTTTATCCTCCACACCAGTGCTAGTTTAATTATCCAAGAAAATGCCGACCCAGATGTATTGGCGGACTTGAGTAACTTTTTCCAAAAACTAGTGCCTGAAGAGGCTCACTATCTCCATAGTGCCGAAGGAAAGGACGATATGCCAAGTCATATCCGCTCTGTATTGACTAATACTTCAGAGAATTTGATAGTGCGTCAGGGCCGTTTATTATTGGGTACATGGCAAGGTATTTATGTTTGGGAGCATCGCAGTCGCTCTTATAATAGAAAAGTGGCTGTTCATGTCCAAGGGGAGTGATATATTTGTCTTTAACAGTGGGCTGTAAACTGAAAAAATACCCAAAAATAGACTAAAAAAGGTTTCTCCGAGGAAAAATCGGCAGATTGATCCCTTGAACTCACTCTTTCTTTCTTTCTTTTTGGCCTACCCTTGGCTTGAGTCTCAAACTTGAGTCTTATTAAATATGAAACATTTCAGGTGGCTTCCTGTTTTCGTCTTTTTATTTAAAACGGCATTAAAAACTACTATTTACTCCCGGGATAAATTGAAGATGCCCATTGAAAACTGAATCGTATAAATTTAATCTGCTAAGTGGGGCATTGGCTGGGAATTGCAACGGGAAACCTTGTCTTATCCTTTTTGGAGGAATAAAAACAAGTGGTGGGCGTAGGGGGAGTGTTTATTAGTGGGAATGTATAGCATTGAGGGAAGGTTTAACTAAGGGGTGGTTCTCATGATAGGGGCAGTCTGTTAGTATAGCACACCAGTGGGTAGACCCCAAAATCGTGCCCTTTCCTTCAACCAGCCTTCCCTTTTCCACCGGCGGATGACTTGATTTATTTTGTCCTGAAGATGTTGATTTTCTCTCCCTTTTGGGAATACAATGGCTAGGGGATAACTACCAAAAATGGTAGGCAGAAGCCTATAGTTTGGGTTTTCCCGTATCCAGCCAGTCAAAACAGTAACATCCCCAGCAAATGCCTCTATTTCTCCTCTTTCCATCAATTCTAAGGCCTCTTGGTAACTGGTAACCCCCCTCAATTTAGCCTGTGGGAGATGATACTGAATGTCAGCAATGGAGCGAGAATAGTATAAAACGGCAATGAGTGTGGGAGGGGAAAAGGAAGAAAAAGGAGAATTGGCTTTAACAACAATGCCAGTGGCACTGAGATAGTAGTAGTCACTAAAGTCTACCACCCGTTGGCGGGAAGGGTTAAGGGTTACAGAGGCAATGACAAAGTCTACCTGATGGTTAATGACGGCTAAAAGACGTTGTTGGTTAAAAAGGGGCACAAAGGAAATGGCATTTTCATCCCCTAACAATTCTCGGGCCAGACCACGGGCGATGTCAATCTCAAAACCTGTTAAATTCCCATCCCCATCTCGAAAAGCCAAGGGAGGGAGATTATCTTTAACACCCACAATGAATTTTCCCCTCTTCTGGATTGTTACCCATTTGTCTTGAGGTGTGTGGCGAGAGGCAACAATCCTGGAATTAGCCTGAGAAATAGAAGGAAAAAGGAATAACAAACTCAGAAACAGGAAAAACAACCCCTTGGGCTTCATGGATGGTATGGCTTAGCTGGCCTTATGCACATCTATTACACTACCCCGGAAGTTGTAGGTACTACCGTCCAATTCCAACACAGTGCCAATTTTCACCTTCTGATTAGCCAACACCACACCGTCGTCAGTCACCACCCCTCTGCCATGCATATACATTATCATGTCCGTACTCAAATCTACTACAGGACGAGGATCAGGCATGGGTTTAAGACTACCATCGGGTTGTGGTGCCAGCACATACCGAGGTAATTCCTCTACCTCGTCGATGGTTAAACTGCCAGCTGGTTCATTTCTTACTAAGATTTTAACATTAGTGCCCTTTAGGGATTGTATAAACTGCTTGCCGTTTCTAACACTTAAGCCTTTTACCAGCAACTCCACTTCGACTTTGTCGCCGCCACCCCCCACCATTTGGGCGATGGTGCCCCTGGGGCCAGGTATTACAAATATACCTATCAAAGTCAGCACCACTACTAAAATTGCCCCTAAATCCAAAATGTTAATTCTGCCAAAAAGACGTCCTTTCGAGTCGATGATGTTCATTTTTTGTTTAGCCACGGACAACCACCAATCAACCCTTCACAATATATCATATTCCCCCACCGGGCTAACAGGGATATAATGCAACCTGATGCTTGCTGTTGTAGGGGGTAAACTATGGTAAACATCAGAGTAGGCAATGGATACGATATACACCGTCTGGTGGAGGGGAGGAAATTAATTCTGGGGGGGGTGGAAATACCACACCATATGGGGTTATTGGGACATAGTGACGCTGATGTCTTAACTCATGCTATAATGGATGCCCTGTTGGGAGCCCTCAGTTTAGGAGATATTGGCCATTATTTTCCCCCCTCTGAGGCTAAATGGGCCGGTGCTAATAGTTTAGATTTGTTAACACAAGTGTGCCAAGTAGTTAAAAAGGAGGGCTGGCAGGTAGGTAATATCGATAGTGTGGTTGTGGCTGAACGTCCTAAACTTAAACCCTATATCCCCAGTATGGTACACTCCCTGGCTAGTAGGATGAACATTGAGCCCAACAGGATTAGCATTAAAGCTACCACCAACGAGAAATTAGGCCCCATTGGCAGGGAAGAAGGTATTTGTGCCTATGCTGTGGCTCTGCTTTATCGCGATTAAAAAAACTTTACACAGAGTCCAAGGAATGTGTGCCATCGTCAGGAAGTTGACGTATCCTAGAAAAATGAGACTGTAGACCAGTGGCAAGAGGTGGAAAGAACAAGTGAATATACCTAGTAATATTATCACCCTGCTGGCGGGAATTCTCCTAACACTAATTAGTCTTTGGTATGGGCAACACCACGGCTTGCTGCCGGCGGCAGCCTCAGAAGAAGCTGAGGCAGTAGACGGATTGTTTAACTTCATGATGACTATTGCCACCGGCTTGTTTTTAATAGTGGAAGGAGCCCTAGTTTACTGTATTGTCCGATTTAGAAGGAAAAAAAACGACCGCACCGATGGCCCGCCAGTGGAGGGGAATGTGCCTCTGGAAATACTCTGGACGGCCATTCCTACTATTATTGTCTTCATCTTGGCTTTGTATAGCTTTGAAGTGTATAACAGTCTGGGCGGTTTAGATGTAGACACCAGCAAGGATTTGCCCGCCAGTCGCCTGGAAATGGCAGAGGGGGGAAATCATGAAGAGGCCCACCATCATCATTTAGTTGCTTTTAACCCCCATGGAGGACATTTAGCCTTGGGTATCGGCAGTGGCAAGGCTGACTTGGAGGTGGAGGTAAATGCCATTCAGTATGCTTGGATTTTTACTTACCCCGATACAGGTATTATTTCGGGGGAATTACACGTGCCTGTCAATAAACTGGTAAGACTAAAAATGAAGGCTGGGGATGTAATCCATGCCTTCTGGGTGCCCCAGTTAAGACTTAAACAAGATGTTATCCCCGGCAGAGAGTCAGAATTGTCCTTTAAACCCACCAAGATTGGCCATTATCCCATTATCTGTGCTGAGTTGTGTGGGGCATATCATGGAGGCATGAAAACTACCCTCTATGTGGAAAGCGAAGAAGACTACCAGGCATGGGTGGAGAGGAATCTTATTGCCCAAACTCAAGACAATCCCCCCATGGTTTTCTCCCCCACTTCGACCCACTTCCAACATCTTGGCATCACCCAGGATACCCTGGCCCAAATTCCCCATCTTCCTCCCCAGTCCCTATAATTTGTATTTCTTTGTAAATCAGAGTGGATTATGTTAAGTACAGAGTTATTACAAGAGAGGCACGAAAAGAGGGAAAGAAGGCTGATAGACTACTTTACCTTTAACACTGACCACAAGGTAATTGGCATTCAGTACCTAGTAACCTCTTTCCTGTTTTACTTCGTAGGGGGTGCCTTTGCAGAGGCGATGCGCACGGAATTGGCCACCCCTAATCCGGATTTCCTCTCCCCAGAATTATACAATCAGATGTTCACCCTCCATGGCACTATCATGATTTTCCTGTGGATTGTGCCAGCGGGGGCGGCGTTTGCCAACTATCTGATCCCCTTGATGATTGGGGCAGAGGATATGGCTTTCCCTCGTCTAAATGCGGTGGCCTTTTGGTTGTTACCCCCCGGTGGCATCCTGTTGATTGCTAGTTTGCTGGTGGGTGCGCCCCAAGCGGGTTGGACTTCTTATCCCCCCCTCAGTTTGATGACGGGCAAGTGGGGGCAACAGATGTGGATTCTCAGTATCCTATTGTTGGGCACCTCTTCTATTCTAGGGGCTATTAACTTTGCCACCACTATCCTCAAAATGCGGATGAAGGAGATGGACCTACATAGTATGCCCCTTTTCTGCTGGGCCATGTTGGCCACTTCTGCCCTTATCCTCCTTTCTACCCCTGTATTGGCTTCTGCCTTGATCCTTCTTTCCTTTGACCTAATTGCAGGCACCAGCTTTTTCAACCCCGCAGGTGGTGGTGATCCTGTAGTGTACCAACATTTGTTCTGGTTTTACTCCCACCCGGCGGTATATATCATGATTTTGCCCTTTTTTGGGGTAATCTCCGAGGTAATTCCTGTCCACTCCCGCAAGCCCATCTTCGGCTATCGTGCCATTGCCTATTCCAGTTTGGCCATTAGCTTTTTGGGATTGATAGTTTGGGCGCACCATATGTTTACCAGTGGCACCCCTGGCTGGTTACGGATGTTTTTCATGGCCACTACCATGTTAGTAGCCGTGCCCACTGGCATTAAAGTTTTTAGCTGGTGTGCCACCATGTGGGGGGGCAAAATCTCCCTCAACACCCCCATGTTATTCGCCATGGGCTTTATCTCATCCTTCCTAATTGGTGGTTTAACGGGGGTAATGTTGGCTTCTGTGCCCTTTGATATTCATGTCCATGATACCTATTTTGTGGTAGGACACTTCCATTATGTGCTGTTTGGGGGCTCAGCCTTAGCCTTGTTTGCCGGTTTCTATCACTGGTTTCCCAAAATGACGGGCAAGAACTACAACGAGACTCTGGGGAGATTACACTTTCTCCTCACCTTCCTGGGATTCAATATTACCTTTATGCCCATGCACCAATTAGGACTAATGGGGATGAATAGGCGTATCGCTTTGTATGACCCTCAATTTCAACCTTTGAACATGCTAAGCACCGCCGGCGCCTATTTGCTGGCTGTCTCCACCATCCCCTTCCTCATCAACGTAGTATGGAGCCTTCTCAAAGGCACTAAAGCGGAAAGGAATCCCTGGAATGCCCTTACTCTGGAATGGCAAACGGCTTCTCCCCCTCTTATCGAGAATTTTGAAGAGGAGCCTATTTTATGGAGTGGCCCATACGACTATGGTGTTGACAACCAGTCTGAAGCCACTGCCGAATCCGTCGAGGAAATGTTAGCTGATGTATCTGGAAAGTAATACTAGAAATAAATACCTATGACCACCACAGCCATTGATAGTAGAGTTGTCCTACCGGGAGAGGGTAAAAGTCGTCACCACCATCATCCGGACCATCGTCTTTTCGGGTTAGTATTGTTTTTGGTGGCGGAGGGTATGATCTTTTTCGGGCTTTTTAGTGCCTATTTAATATACTTTGCCACCATCCCCCAATGGCCTTTTGGCATTGAATTGGACTTGTTTCTCCCTAGCATTAACACCTTTATCCTTGTCAGTAGTAGTTTTGTAATGCACCAGGGTCAAAGAGCCATCAAAAAGGACGATGTTAGGGGATTACAATTCTGGTTTAGCCTCACCGCCATTATGGGGATTATATTCCTTTTAGGACAAGGTTACGAGTACACCCATGCCGGTTTTGGTTTGACAGACAATCTATTTGCCAGTTGTTTTTACGTATTGACAGGCTTCCACGGCTTACACGTCACTGCAGGTTTATTGTTTATTTTCGCCACCCTCTGGCGCTCCCTAACACCAGGGCATTATTCTAAAGACAGACACTTCGGGGTAGAAGCCTCAGAATTGTATTGGCATTTTGTGGATGTGGTTTGGATTGTCTTGTTTATTCTAATTTACCTCCTGCCATTAACTCCATAAGGCTATCTGCCGTAAAAGGGGGGAAACCTACCCCCCATTTTTTCACTAGTCTATACTACTTGCCTATGTTAGCCAGGATGTCTTGGGCGTGGGTGTCTACCTTAACTTTTTCATCCACATGGGTGATAATGCCTTCAGGGTTGATGATGTAAGTCACCCTTTTGGCGTAACCACCTCCATCCACATCATAGGCTTTGGTAATACTGCCGTCGGTATCTGCCAGTAGTTTAAAGGGCAAACCGTATTTTTCCTTAAACCTCTTATGAGAGGCTTCGTCGTCTCTGCTTACCCCCAAAACTACTATATCCTTGTTTTTGAACTCTTCGTACTTGTCTCGGAAACTTTGAGCCTCTTTGGTGCAACCGGGGGTATCGTCTTTGGGGTAAAAGTATAATACCACTACCTTACCAGTATAATCAGACAGAGAAACAGTATTCCCCTCTTCATCCTTGGCAGTGAAATTAGGCGCTTTGGTGCCTACTGCTAAAACCATAATCCCCTCCTAAAATTGAATATAATATCTCCTCTTTTCTACTTTACAATACTTAACAAAATATGAGAATACCTCTGCCCTTAAATTTTGATCCCCCAAAACCCCTTACCATTTACGATTATCAAGACATCAGTGTTGTTTTTTCTATAGATAGTGTTCAATCATTTCTATTTAATTTTACCCCTATAATCCCTCAGGGGTGGCGACTACAAAAAACCATTATTAGTTCCAATTGTAGTACTTTTTGCTTCCAGAACCTCAGGATTACTCTTGAAAAAAAACAAGTGTCTTTTTCGGGGAAAATAAGTCAATTTTCTCCAGAAATAGAAGCGGTGATTGACAAGTTCTTCCTCAACTATATCAAACCCAGAAATCAAACAACTCTCCTGGTATTTAGGAGGCTGGTGTCCATCCCGGGAAAGTCGGGGGTAGCGGGAAATTTCATAAGACAGACTGTTTTAAAGTTTCCAGAAGATAGGTGGCAAATAAGAGGACAAAGACCGAAGAAAATACTGCTAAATTTTGCCTACCAATTGGAGGGAAAGAAGGTAACAATAAGCCTTATTGACGGTGACTTGAAAAGGGAAAAACAACAGCACTCCTGTTTGCTATTTAAGGGTGTTGCTCAACCAGAGGGAGTGGCTGACTTGATGGGAGTTTGTCACGAATACCACCGTTGGTTTAATCAAATAGTAAATAAGGACTTCTTGGGTTGTGTATAAGTGTTATTTCCCTCCCTCCATAGCTTGTAAATACTCCATAGCAGCCTGTAAACGAGACTCATAGGATTGGGCAAATTGTTCAAACCAAAAGCCCTCATCTGAGTAGGGATCTAAATTCTTCAAGAATTCCTCTGCCTTTTGTATAAGTTGTTTTTCCTTCCTCCTTTTCTCCGCCTCTTGTCTTCTGATTTCCTCTACGTCTTGCAGGGTATTTTTGTTAGATTCTGTTCTTCTTTTTTGTTCAAATTGTCTGGTAATATCAGCAAAAAGCGATTGAGTATCAATTTGGCTACTGGGCTGGGGTTTAGGCTTGTTTTTATCCTTAAATTGTTTTTCTATGTCGGAAAATAAATCATCATCCTTCTGGGTTTCAGCGGAGACATTCTTCCTGTCTGAAGGGTGGTATTGTTGTTTACTCTTCTCTTTAAACTGCCTTTCTATATCGGAAAACAAATCATCCCCTTCTAGATTTTCAGTAGGGATATTGTCTTTAGCCGATGGGAAAGAATTCTTATCCTTTTTCTGCTTAAATTCCGCCTCGATTTCCCTTTTCGCCCCTTCTAAGCCCGAGGAAAGTACATTCTCTTTTGCCGTTGGCGTCGGCTTGTCTTCTTTTCGGAAACCCTTTTCAATACTGGCAAAAAACTCGTCAATATCACCAGTGCCCATGGTATTGCCCCAAAAGAGTCAGAAGGCCCCCATTTTCATTCTACTACGACAGGGGAAAAAAGGGAATAGGAATGGATTCCCTAACCCCCTAAACCCCACTCCTTACATCCTACCCCCTTTATCCTACTCCCATTCCCAAAGTTTCCCGGAGACGATTGGTGGCGGCTACCATGTTTTTGAGGGAGGGTATTACTTCTTCCCATCTTCTGGTTTTTAAACCACAGTCGGGATTAACCCAAATCTGCTGTGGCGGTAAATGGGATATCCCCTCTTGTAATTGACGGAATATCTGGTCTACACTGGGGATAGCTGGACTGTGAACGTCGTAAACCCCATTGCCCACCTGTTTTTGATAGCCCGCCCTTGTAATTTGCAATAGGGTTTCGTTGTTACTCCGACTATTTTCAATGGAAAGTACGTCGGCATCCAGACGCTCAATGTGTTCGATAATGTCCCCAAATTGAGAATAGCACATGTGTGTGTGAATCTGAGTTTCAGGACGAGCACCAGCAGAGGCTAGACGGAAGGCATCCACCGCCCAGCGGAGATACTCATCCCAACGACTCTTCTTCAAGGGCAACCCCTCCCGCAAAGCTGGTTCATCTATTTGAATCATACAAGCCCCAGCCGCCTCTAAATCAGCCACCTCATCCCTCAATGCCAAGGCAATCTGCATCGCCTGTTGGGCCCGGGGTATATCTGCACGGGGGAATGACCAGTTGACCATGGTTACCGGCCCTGTTAACATGCCCTTTACTGGTTTTTTAGTGAGGGATTGAGCTACTTTGAATTCTCGTACTGTCATAGGCTCCAACCGGGATACATCCCCATAAATGATAGGAGGACGTACGCAACGACTGCCATAGCTTTGTACCCAACCATATTCAGTAAAGGCAAAACCAACCAGCTTTTGAGCAAAGAATTCTACCATGTCTGTCCGTTCAAACTCCCCGTGCACCAGCACATCCAAGCCAATTTCCTCCTGGAGGCGAATACAGTTGGCAATCTCTGCATCGATGGCCTTTTGGTACTCCTCCTGACTGATTTCCCCTCGTTTTAATTTTAGCCGCAGTTGCCTGATTTCTTTGGTTTGCGGGAATGAGCCAATGGTGGTAGTGGGAAAAGGAGGTAGTTTCGGTTGTAGTTCTCTGCGTTTCTCGTAAGGCAGTTGACGCTCCAATTGTTCGGGGGTAAGGCTTTCTAGACGTTTTTGCACTTTTTCATTAACGGGACTAAAGGCGCGAAACTCCTGCCACTTCTCCTCCCAAGGCTGCAACAATTCTTCTAGAATCCCTTCCTCTAATCCCCTGGCTATGAGTTTCACCTCCGTCAACTTCTGTACTGCAAAACTCAATACCTGTCCCAGAGGCTTTGGTAGTTGTTTTTCTCTTGTCACATCATAGGGCACGAATTGCAAAGAGGCAGAGGGATGTATCCGTAGGTTGGATGTCACCTGTTGGATACGGTTTAGGGTAGCCAGTAGCACCTGGGGTTGGACAGTCCACACATTACGGGCGTCTACGATTCCCACCCCCAATTGCTTATCTGCCGGGAATCCATAACTACACAGTAATTCTAGATTATTTCCCCGGGTGAAATCTAGGCTGATGGTAGTCACTGGCAACTGCACCACCCAGGGGTAGGCGCCCCCTAAATCGTCAAAATAGGTAACCAGGTGTATAGGGATGCCCACGGCGGCAAGCTCATCATACAGTTTTTCATAATACTGTCGCCAGTGGTTAGCATCCTCTAACACCAACGCCGGCTCATGTATTTGTACCTCAGAGACGCCTAGAGCCTTCAATTGTTTTAACAAATCTACATATCGGGGGGAAAGTTCGTTAAATACCCTCTCCAATTCCACCCCCATACGACTTAAACGCAAGAATGTCAATAGGCCCAATATAATAGGGGTTGCCCTTTCTCCTAGCTTTTCTTTGGCGGAGGTTATTTTGGCCAAAAAGTCACTAAAATCTGGCGGAAAGAGGGAATAATCGCTGATTTCCGGCACCAGGTAGTGATAGTTGGTATCAAACCACTTAGTCATTTCCAGGGCAGGGATTCCCTCTTTTCCTCTGGCCATGGCAAAATAACGTTCTAACCCGGAAAGGGCACGGAAACGAGGGGGTATAATCCCCAGTCTGACACTCCAATCCAAAACGGGATCATACAGACTGCTATCCCCTACTCCAATCCTTTCAATCCCAGCATCCTGCTGCTGTTGCCAGTTGTAATGTTGAATCCGTTTTTCAACCTGTAGTAACTCTTCTGTACTTATTTTGCCCGACCAATAGGCCTCCAATGCCTTTTTCAACTCCCTGTTAGCCCCAATGCGGGGATAACCCACAGTCGCCGTCACTATACTCATAAAAACGCTCTCCTCTCTCTATTAAAATGATTATCATTAAAATCATAAGCAGACAAATAAACCGTTTTCACCCCTTAGCTTCATTTAATTGGGGTACTGACACCGTAGATGGTAGCAATTTCCCTCTATATCCTTACCACCAGGCCGTGGCTACCATGTTTTTCGTGGGCTTTTCTGAAGGGCTTTTCTTGGGAGTGGATAGCCTGTAGTATTTAATAACAAGTTCTTGTTTCATCCGTACCTCGCAGATGAACTTTGATAGGGTTTACACTGTCGGCGGGCATCCTGACTGAGCAACCCTTCGGGGTTGGCATCACAGTTGCGGGACAGCGCCGGATTTTCACCAGACTTTCCCCCTTGCGTCTGATGGCTGATCCCCATCAGAACCGACCCTGCCCATTATAACACAACTGCTAGCAATTTGTTCTTTTTTTTTTACTATTTTTTCATCTTTCACGCTAAAAAATTATTGTATCACCGCTCACGACTGTTGGGGATTTGATAAATGTCTGCTAACCCTTTGTTGCCCCCCATAAGTGTAATTTTATTGGACGAAGATCCCATTTTTTCCCTGGGATTGAGAGAGGCTTTAAAGACGGGGGGATTCCTAGACATTAATTTGGTTGCTACTGGCCAACTCCAGGATATTTTCTCCTTACTGGAAAGTTATAAAGTCGATTTGTGGCTAGTATGTCTAGACTTAGAAATTTACCCAAAAAAGGTCAGAAAATTCGTTTCTGAACTGCCAAAAATCTCCAAAGATTACCCAGAAATTAATTTACTCCTACTCACAATACCAGAAACCATGGTATATGACTTTAAACTAAATTATCTCCCCATTGTCAAGGGCTATTGTTATAAACACATCCCCTTGGAACAACTGGTTGAAGTAGTGCGTTTATGCGGCAGAGGAGGATTTTATCAAGGCGGTAAAGTAAAGCCTATTGATGGTTGGCTTAATAGTCAATTGCAGGCGGGTTTGAGGGAAATAGATGGCCAAATTGAGAAAATAAACCGTCTGCTGGAAAATCATAAACTTTCCCTTTTCGACTTGATTTATTGGCAGGGGAGGAGAAGAGAACTAAAAGTCGCTAGATTCTTACTTTCTCGTTTCCTCCCTCCCCCAGCAAAAGTGGCCGATTTTAGCTATCCTAACAATTCTTCTCCTCCCTCTCCCTCCCTAATAATTCCCGAAAATCCCCCGGAGACAACTAGTATCGAAAGAATTAGAATTTTTCCCGAATCTTTTCTAGAAAATGTCCACAACAATCCCCTCGTCAACTTCTCAGCCAAAATCCTGGAGATTGACGCTTTTTCTCCTGTAAAACGGAAGCAACTTTTGGTCACAATTTTAAACGAATGGAATTTTTTGATTTTTGAACTAAAACAAGCTAAAATAGAGGAGGATGTTCTGAAAAAATCAGCTAGGTATTACCTGAAAAGAATCTGGTGGGGCTCCCTAAAAAAATTTCTGAATATAACTGGAATCATGGCGGAGGAAATAGACGTTATAAACCCGGAGGAAACAGAGGTAGGCAGCTACGAGGAGAAACTGTATTCTATTCCCTTCGTAGAAGATTTGTTGGCCTATCAGGTGTTAGATAAACCTTTGGTTATAGACGGCATAATTTACGAGAAAGAGAAGGAGGAAAGCAGAGAAATAGCAGAAATAATAATGACGAACCTAATTATAACCATAGCTAACTGTGTAGGAGCATTTATTCTGAATGAATATGCGGAAAATCCAGAAGTAAGACAGGTCCTGTTGGAAAAGCAATGGAAATCGTCCAGAAAATTGGCAATGTTTCGGAATAACTTGGTTTGGGAGTATAGAAAAGAAAAATACTGGTCAAATCCTAAAAACATATTTGAAGATAAATATGAACTGTTGATATTGACGGAAAAAGGAATAGAAACCTACACTGTTAACCATCCCCGCCACCGGGAGTTGAAAGAATTAAAGGGAATACCCTGGCTAGTAACCATAATGATCGAGTTGAGAGATAGTCTTTCCAGAGGAGTGAAATCCTTTGGAGATTTTTTAGGAAAACTGCTAGTATACTTGTTAACGGAGGTGCTGGGTAGAGGGATAGGACTCATAGGTAAGGGCATCCTCCAGGGAATAGGAAGTAGAATTAGAAATTAGAAGGGAATATTTTTAACTGTTTGGGAATGAAAAAATGAACACCGACAATGGCAACCTGACAATGAAAACTAATAGGAAAAGAAAAAAAAACACCATTGTAAACCTTTTGACCAGTCTTTTTTTAGTATTTGAGGGAATATCCCTGGGCAATGTAGCCTTGGCACAATCTAGACGCGAGAGTGTTTTAACCTATGGACAACTCCTTCAGCTAGTGGAAAAACGGCAGGTAAATAGAATTGTGATAGAAAAGAATACAGGAACAGCAAGGGTGTATCTGAGAAATAACCGGCAACAGTCCCCGTTAAAGGTGTACATATTCTACCATAATCCAGAACTGGTTCAAAAAACAAGGGAAAAGGGAATAGACTTAGTAGTAGAAGCCAATACCGCCAATGGAGATGCCATCATCAACACCCTCCAGTTTGTATTATTGTTGTCTCTGATTATTGGTCTATTTGTCCTGATAAGAAGATCGGCCAATGCGGCGGCGGGGGCAATGAATTTTGGCAAATCTCGTGCCAGATTCCAAATGCAAGCCTCTACAGGAGTGGCTTTCAAAGATGTAGCCGGCATTGACGAGGCTAAGGAGGAATTGCAGGAGATAGTGGCTTTCCTGAAAAACCCAGAGAAATTCACTGCCATAGGCGCTAAAATCCCCCGCGGCGTTTTACTGGTAGGCCCTCCCGGCACCGGTAAAACCCTCCTGGCAAAAGCCATCGCCGGTGAAGCTAAAGTTCCATTTTTTAGCATTTCTGGTTCTGAATTTGTAGAAATGTTTGTAGGAGTAGGTGCTTCAAGGGTAAGAGACCTATTCCGCAAGGCCAAAGAAAATGCCCCCTGTATCGTGTTTATTGATGAAATTGATGCAGTAGGGAGACAGAGAGGGATTGGCATTGGTGGGGGCAATGACGAAAGGGAACAAACCCTAAATCAGTTATTGACAGAAATGGATGGCTTTGAAGGCAATACCGGTGTGATTGTCATAGCCGCCACTAATAGGCCAGATGTGTTGGACAGTGCCCTTTTACGCCCCGGTAGATTCGATCGTCAGGTGGTGGTGGACTATCCTGATTTTCATGGACGCTGGGAGATTCTCAAAGTCCATGCCGCCACTAAGAAAATGGCCCCTGATGTCTGTTTGAAGACTATTGCACAACGCACTCCGGGCTTTTCCGGTGCAGATTTAGCCAATCTCCTCAACGAAGCGGCTATCCTAACTGCCAGGAAAAGAAAAGATGCCATCACCATGGTGGAAATTGAAGAAGCCATGGATAGAGTCATCGCCGGGATGGAAGGCACCCCCTTGGTAGATGGTAAAAGTAAACGTCTTATTGCCTATCATGAGGTGGGGCACGCCATAGTAGCTACTCTAACAGAAGGACATGAGCCCGTGGGTAAAGTTACTCTCATCCCCCGTGGACAAGCCAAAGGCCTAACCTGGTTTACCCCCGAAGACGAACAGGGTTTGATGACCAAAAAACAGCTATACGCTCGTATTACGGGTCTTTTGGGGGGAAGGGCTGCCGAGGAGGTGGTTTTCGGCGTTGACGAGATTACCACTGGTGCCGCCAATGACATCGAAAAGGTTACTTATCTTGCCCGCCAAATGGTTACTAAATTTGGCATGTCCCAGTTAGGGGTTTTAGCTTTAGAAGGGGAGGAACATCCCATTTATTTGGGAAATGATCCCCTTAATCGCACCGAGTACTCCCAGGAGATAGCTCAGAAAATTGATGAAAAAATAAGGGAAATTGTACTTCAATGCTATGAAAAGGCTAAAAACACTATCCGAGAGAACAGACCAGTTATCGACCACATCGTAGATTTGTTAATAGAAAAAGAAACAATTGATGGAGACACCTTTAGACAGATATTGAGGGATTATAGCAATTTACCAGTAAAGGCGCATTGACAATTGTTAAGGGATGGCCAACAATAAAAGTGCCAAATAAAGCAATAGTGATATGAGAATAACTTCTGGTTTTCTTAGTCTTATCCTTAAGTCAGTGGGGGGGATTATATTGATTTCCTCTATGGCCACCTACTTTTTTCTATTCAGCAACCCTAGATGGGAAGACGTAAACTGGCAAATTAATCTTACCAACAGTTTAGTAGATCAGGGAATAGTGCCCCTGATTGCCATCAGTTTTTTACTAGTGGGGTGGTGGGTGGAGGACAGCGAAAACCCCACCAGACCCGGCGGTGGGGCACCGCGGCTAATAGTATTTATAATTGCTAGTATATTGGGTCTAGTTTATTTGCTCACAGTACCCCTCCATTATAATAACATAAGTCGCGTTAGTAGTGACATCATAACCCAAATCCAACAGCGAAGTGAACAACAAAGGGCTCAACTGGAAGGATTTGTGTCTCAACTAGAAGCCATCTCCAAAAACCCCCAAAAATTAAAAGTGGAAATTCAACAGAGAGAGGAAATAATAAAAGCCGGGGGAAGACTCCCTACAGGGCAACAATTGGCTCCAGAACAGTTACAATTGCTCACAATACAAACAGCTCAACTCAAACAAATTAGTAATCTGGTTAACAAGCCAGAAGAGTTAAAAAGTAAATTTCAACAGGCCCGTTCACAATTAGAAAAAGAGTTGAAAAAACTAGAAGAGGAAGAGAAAAGTCGCGCTAGGGGCTTGGCATTACAACAAGGTTTACGCACCTCTATTTCTAGTCTAATGCTGGCCATCGCCTATATAGTAATTGGCTGGTTTGGCTTGAGAATTGCC
The DNA here is from genome assembly GCA_015295805.1 of Geminocystis sp. M7585_C2015_104. Taxonomy (NCBI): domain Bacteria; kingdom Bacillati; phylum Cyanobacteriota; class Cyanophyceae; order Chroococcales; family Geminocystaceae; genus Geminocystis; species Geminocystis sp. M7585_C2015_104. The sequence goes on from DVEF01000034.1 coordinate 16,946, forward strand.
CTTTTTGCCCCATAAGCCTCCTAAGAGGCATACTAATTTTTCCCCCCCATGATATTCTATCAGTATTAGTGTGGTGGAGAATTGTGAATAAATTGGCAGCAAAGAAAAAAAGATCATCCCCGGCGGCAAAGGGGGCAAAATTGAAAAGTAGAAGTGTCTCTCCTCTTTGGCAAGGATTTGTATGGGGTTCATGTTTCACCGTCACCGCCCTGTTGAGTAGTATTTTGGGGATGACTATTGCCCTCAAAACCCCCCTCCCAGTGAGTTTAGAGTTGATAGGCGAGAAACTGGAAAAACTCAAAACCTTTACCCCCTACTCCTGGTTGGCACCACCCCTCACTAAACCCATCAATATACTGGTAATGGGGATAGACCGTGTGCCCAATGCTACGGGGGAGGGGAAATTTTCCGGCCGTAGTGATACGCTCCTACTGGTGCGTTTAAACCCTGAGACTAATTCTATAGTAGTCCTATCTATTCCCAGGGATAGCCGAGTGCGCATGCCGGACGGACACTATGATAAAATTAACAGTGCCAATCCACTGGGTGGTATCCCCTGGGTGAAGAAAGTAATAGAAAAAAACTTCAAAAATGTTACAGTTGACCATTATGTAAGGGTAAGCACCGAGGCATTGAGGAAACTAGTGGATGCAGTGGGGGGGGTTGAAGTATATGTACCCAAGGATATGCAATATGTGGACCGCACCCAGGGATTGTATATTGATTTAAAAGAGGGGAAACAGGTACTAGACGGGGAAAAGGCCGAACAGTTTATTCGTTTTCGCAATGACTGGTTGGCAGACATTGGGAGAATCCAAAGACAACAGCTGCTATTACAAGCCCTAGAGGCCAAATTGCGATCTCCTCAAACTCTGTTACGTTTGCCTAGTATTATCCAAACCCTACAAGAAGAGGTGGACACTGACCTAAGCAAATCCCAATTATGGAGTATAGTCAATTTCGCCCTAGGTGTCGACAGGGATAACATCCGAATGATTCTCCTGCCCGGAAAAGTCAGTTCCTCACACCGGTATAATACCAGTTATTGGCTCATCTCAGAACCGGACCTGCAAAAAATAATATCTGAGCACTTTAATGGTAACACTGAGGGGAGAGAAGAGAGCCCCTCTCCCGACAGCATCAGTATTGTAATTCAGAATAGCACTCCCAACCCGGAATTGGCTAGGCGATTAGCAGAAATACTAAGAGAAAAAGGTTACACCCATGTGCGGCTGGGGGGTAAATCCCCCTTCCCCACCGACACTACCCTTATCATTGTGCAAAAAGGAGACGAATCGGCAGCAAGACAAGTACAAAAACTCCTACCCTTTGGCAGTCTGGAATTCTCCTCCACCGGCGACGTCGAGTCAGACATCACCATCCGCCTGGGGATGGATGCAGAAAAACTGCTGGAAGAGAAAAGTTTTGCCCAATAACAGGGCCCTTTTAAACTGTTATTGTCAATTTTCGGGGTTCCCCCTTCTACTTAACCTTTTATTCTAGATCCTTGCGTCCGGGATTGCGAGCCGGATCCCCGGATAGGAAACCGAAAATAAACAACAACACAAAGAATGCCACTACTATGTTGACAACAATTTTTAGGGTTAACACTTCTCCTACACTCCTATTCAGTACTACTGTTGCTCTATTTTACCGCAGGGGGTACAATGTTAGGCCTGTGGGGAAGATTTTTGTTCCAGTCCAAACCAATAACCTTTACCATAAACTGTATGGATTAGAGGAGGGGCATCAGGAGATTCTATTTTTCTTCTCAGAAGCCTCACCATGGCTGCCACCACATTGCTACTAGGGGGAGACTGTTGCCCCCAAAGTTGATTGTAAATGTATTCTTGAGTAATGAGCTTATAAGGATTTTCATAAAAAAGCCGTAGCAACTGTATTTCTTTGTCCGACAATTTGCTCAATCTGCCGTTGCGATAAACCAGATGGCTTTCCCAGTCAACTTCCAAACCAGCAGTTATAATGCCCTCCCGGCGGCTTTTTCCTCGTCGCAGCAAAGCCCGAATTCTGGCAAGCAATTCCCTCAACTCAAAGGGTTTGACTATGTAATCATCCGCGCCTCCATCCAAACCCACAACTCTGTCATCCAGGGTATCCTTGGCGGTGAGAAACAGTATAGGAATATCAGCTAAGGGGGGAGAGAAACACTGACGCACCTGTTTACATATTTCCAATCCACTAATGCCTGGCAACATCCAATCCAGGATTAGCAAATCGTAACCTCCCCCCCTAATTATCCCTAAGGCATCCCTCCCATCCCCACAGGTTTTTACCCAATAACCTTCCCCCAGTAAAATCCTTTCCAAGGTTGTGGCTAATTCAGTCTCATCCTCCACCAACAAGATTTTCATTGACATCCCCGTCAAAAACTGATAATTAAATAAACTTGATTAAATCAATTAAATTAATTAAATTAATTGTTCGCCAGCCACTGTCCACCTACTTTTTATGTTAACCATCGCACTGCCAAAAGGAGCCCTCTTAGAGGAAAGTATCCAAGTTTGTCAGAAGGCGGGATTGGATTTTAGTTTATTCCTGGAAGAGGGGAATCGCCAGCTACAGATATGCGACTGCCGGGGGTTGGCCAAAGCCATATTAGTTAGGGCTCAAGATGTACCAGTTTATGTAGAATATGGTCAGGCTCATTTGGGCATTGTTGGTTATGACGTTTTAAGGGAGAAAAAAGCAGAAGTTGCCCATCTTGCCGACCTAGGTTTTGGTTACTGTCGCATGTCCGTCGCTGTACCCGCTACGAGCCCCTATAGAAGTTCATTGGACTTACCAGCCCATAGTATTGTAGCATCCAAGTTTGTCAACTGTGCCAAGGAGTATTTTCGTAGTTTAGACCTACCTGTAGAGATTGTACCCCTTTATGGTTCAGTGGAATTAGGGCCTATAACGGGGATGTCGGCGGCGATTGTGGATTTGGTGTCTACTGGTAAAACCCTGAGGGAAAACGGCCTAGTGGAAATAGATGTATTATTTGAAAGTACGGCCTATCTCATAGCCAATCCCCTCAGTTACCGTTTAAACTGTCATGACATTGGCCAATGGGCAGAAAAAATAGTAGGGGCCTAAGGGGGTTGGGGACGTAGACCAGTGACTGAGACGGGGTCATCTGCTACTATTGAGAGGAATATTTAGGATATAGGCGTCTTTTTGTATGACCAAATTCACCCTCATTTGGCCACAGGGTAGCATCTCCTTCAATTATAACCTATCTGCTGCCCAACAGCTAAAAGCCAAAATAGGCCTTTTGGTAGAAACCCTAAAACAGGTTAGCCAGGGGAAAATACCTACCAAATCGTTTTCTCCCATGGAATACCAATACACTGGCGAGGTGTTTCTGGAAGTTTTTTGCAATCCCAACATATATCCCTCTCCCTTTGCTGCCAAGGTTTTGATTACTGTTAGAGATGACAAAATTCGCATTACCACCGAAACCGAATTGAACTATCTTATCGAGTCTCTCGATAACTACATTGGTGATAATAACAGGGGAAATATTAAGTCTTTATAAGGATTTTCCTTCCCGTCTTTACAGTGGTCCGGAAAAATGTAAAAATAGATACAGAATACAGAACCCTTGTAGGCATGAAAGTGAGGGAAAAATGGGGATAATGGACACTAAATACCGTGGTTTTGCTTATTCCCCCCTAAAAAGGGTGTTGGAGTGGGGAGAAGGGGGGGTTGAGGCTGGCAGATACAGAGGCTGTCACTGGAATTATCAACTCCCCAGACACGTAATACAAGCTCAACCAAAAGTGGATTTGGTTTATCGAGGAGTTTCTTATTGTCGCCAGTCAACGGGTGTACACTCCCCCATTACCGATTCTATTACCAATTCTACCCTTCACCAGATTCATATGGAGAATATCCGTTGTAACTTAGAGAGACGGATTCAGGTGGCCAAAGAAAAAAACGATAAACACCTCTTGTCCCTGTTGCAGAGGGAGTACCAGGAGTTAGATTTAGCAGAAGGCCTATAATGACAGACTCTTGTGGTGATATTATACCTGGAACCCCATCGTTTCCCAAAAAGGGGGCGAATGTCGAGTATTCCCCTCAGCCCCCAATTATATCAGCAATAACGAGGTCCTAGTCCGACCTTTGGCGCATATACCGCACTTTCTCCCAACTCCTCCTCTATTCTGAGAAGACGATTGTATTTGGCTACCCTCTCACTCCTACAAAGGGAGCCAGTTTTTATTTGCCCTGCACGGGTTGCCACTGCCAGGTCGGCAATGGTGGTATCTTCCGTCTCCCCAGACCGGTGGCTTATTACAGTAGTGTAACCCCTGCGAATGGCTAGGTCAATGGTTTGTAAAGTTTCTGTTACAGTACCTATTTGATTTAGTTTGATGAGGATGGAATTGGCAACTCCCATCTTAATACCTTGGGATAAACGGCTGGCGTTGGTGACGAATAAGTCATCCCCTACCAGTTGAATTTTGTTGCCCAGTCTTTGAGTCAGGGTTTTCCAATTCTCCCAATCCTCTTCATGCAGCCCGTCTTCTATGGACACAATGGGGTACTTGCTTACAAGTTTTTCCAGGTAGTTAATGAATTCCTCTGCCGAGTGAGCACTACCTTCATACACGTATTTCCCGTCTTTATACAATTCCGAGGCGGCAATGTCCATGGCTAGGGCTATCTGTCTGCCAGGTTGATATCCAGCAACTTCTATGGCCTGTATTAACAATTCCAGAGCCTCTTCGTTAGAATTCAAATTGGGGGCATATCCACCCTCATCTCCTACCCCCCCCAGTAGATTCTTCTCCTTTAATACCCTCTTAAGGGAAGCAAACACCTCGGCGCCCCATCTTAAAGCCTCTGAGAAACTCTCCGCCCCAATGGGCATAATCATAAATTCCTGAAAGTCTACATTGTTAGCAGCATGCACCCCCCCATTCAGCACATTCATCATAGGCACCGGCAACACATTGGCTAAGGGCCCACCAAGATACCTATACAGAGGGATTTGCAGCTCCGCCGCTACCGCCTTGGCCGTCGCAATGGACACCGCCAGGATCGCATTGGCTCCCAGATTCTTCTTGTTGGGAGAACCATCCCTTTCTATCATGGCCCTGTCCACTGCTATTTGGTCTAGGGCGTTAACATTTAGTAACACTGGGGTGATTTTCTCTTTGATGTTCCTCACCGCTATGGATACCCCTTTGCCATTGTAGCGGTTTGAGCCTTCGTCTCTCAACTCGTGGGCTTCAAATGTGCCCTTAGACGCCCCACTGGGCACTTGAGCCATCCCTACAGCCCCACTTTCCAATCTTACCTCTGCCTCCACGGTGGGTGTGCCTCTAGAATCTAGGATTTCCCTGGCTGTTATCGCTTCTATCAGAATTGGCTGTTGCTCTAACATTGCTTCTTCTTCTCGAAAAAACAAAAATCTGTCCATATGAATGATACTCTTTGCGCCGACAAAAATCACCCCCCATGTTTTTTCTTGTTGATTTTCCAATTCTCACACCCCTACCTACGGCTGCTAAGTATTAAGATTCTTTATTGACTTGGCTATTCGGCTTTTTTTGTGATAGATTTAAATTAGAATAAAATGGCAGTTGTTTAAAATAATCCTCTCCCGTGGAACGTGGTTATAAGTCTCTGTTTTTTCCTCTCGGATGTCTAAATTTTGGCTGTTTGCTGTCTCTTTTTGTCTCTTTATTTTTAGTTGGCGTCTTGGGGGTGCCCTGGTTGGCTAATGCCCTTTTGTTGTTTTTTTTTCTTTTATTGGTTTCTCCCCTGTTGGTTTTCGCTGTCCTGCGCTGGTGGGTGAATAAGAATGTAATAGAGGGGCATTGTCCTAGTTGCGACTATCGTTTTTTTGCCTTCAAAAGTTCTACTTTTTCCTGTCCCAATTGTGGCGAGTCTCTACTTCTAGAAGGTGACAAGTTTGTACGTCAAACTCCTCCCGGTACAGTAGAAGTGGAGGCAGTGGAGGTGTCTGTGGAAGATTCATCCGGTTAGTTTTTCTCACTGTCCCTTGACATTATTTTCTTTTTTTTGTTTTAATGGGATTAGTGTAGAATGGGGCTTTCTGTGCCAAAAAAAACTGGGGAGAAGGGGAATTGTAAGAGTGGTTAGGTGGAAAGGGAGTCATAAGAGGGAAGGGAATGGCAAAGTATTTTACCA
>DVEF01000035.1 GCA_015295805.1 Geminocystis sp. M7585_C2015_104
ACATGTTGCCTATATTATCGGGGGGGGGGTAGGGGGGAAGACTACCAAGACATTTGGGCTGGGATTTTTTTTGTTGAGAATATAAAGCAATTAGTAGTGGGGAGAGGGAGGGTTGTAATTCTTGTGGTATAGTAGAGAGGGAGAGTTTAAAGTGAGGGGTTATGAAAGGATGCCGGGGGAAAAGAGGAAGATAAGAGGGAAAAGCATAACAATAGGAAAAAGAAGACAAAGAAGAAAAAAAAGTGGGATATGGTTGCTAGGGATGGTGATAGCGGCAACAGTAATAGGGTTAACAGGTAATAGGCAATGGTTAGGGAAAAGTGGAATAGAGAAGAAGAAAATCCAGACAAAACCCATAAAGTCAGAGATTAGTGGCGAGAAAAACACCCCTCAATATGCTGAATATACCGTAAACCCAGTAAATAAGGACAATGCTAGACGGCTAACTCAACAAGACTTTTCCCACATTGACACCATAGCCAAAAGCATAATATATGAGGGAGACTCGGTAGATCAGTTGAGTGATATCCTTTCCCAGCATGCTAAAACTGCAGCGGAAAAGGCTCGCATAATTTATACCTGGATCGCCCATAATATAAAATACGATGTATCTGCCCTGTCTGCCATAAAAGATGGTCAGCCGCCAGACGTAACTGTGGAAAATGTTTTACGAAAACGGGTTACTGTTTGTGGCGGCTATGCTAATTTATATCAAAAATTAGCCGAAAAGATGGGCTTAAAATCCGTAATCATAGAGGGGTATGGTCGGGGGGCTGATTTTGGTCTATTTCCATTAGATTATCAGGTAAATCATGCCTGGAATGCGGTAGAAATTGACGGTAATTGGTATCTCTTGGATGTGACCTGGGGTGCGGGCCATGTCAAGGATGGCATATTTTATCCTGAATTTGAGCCTTTTTATTTTGCTACCCCTCCCGAAAAACTAATCTATACCCACTTCCCACAAGATGCTAAATGGCAACTGCTAGACAATCCCATCTCCCGCGAGAAATTCGATTCTCTTCCCAGAGTCTACCCTGCATTTTTCAAAAATAATATCCAGCTAGTTAGCCACCCCCACGACAAAATTGAGGCCACAAACAGTCTCGGTGTAGTCTTAAAAACCCCTTTAAATGTAGAGGTTGTTGCCAACCTAAAATCAGAAGAGAAACCAGTAGAAGGCAATTATATTCTGGTGCAAAAAGATGCAGCAAATACCATCATAAACGTCACCTTCCCTGAAAAGGGCAAATACAAACTAGACATTTTTGCTAAAAAAGAAGACGGCAACAACTCTTATCCCATCGCCGTTACCTATCAAGTTTATGCCAGTGGTAGGGGAAACGAATTCCCCGAAACCTATAAGCATTTTCACGAACACAATGGCTATTTAGAATCTCCAATAACCGGGAAACTTAACAAGAATCAAAACTACTATTTTAGACTTAAAATTGATGATGCCACTGAGGTCAAAGTAGTCAATCTCTCTACCAATAGATGGTACAACTTGACAGCCTATGGCAACATCTTTGCTGGCAATGTGAATGTGGGTGATGGCAACATAGTCGTCTATGCCAAGTTTCCCCGCGATGCCCGTTATTGGGGACTTTTAAAATACTCTCCCTAGTTCATTTTCCCATTATAAACTAAACCGTCTAGTCTAACAACACCCCTTTAACTCCCTACTACTTACTATCAACTTGATCAAATTATTAATTAGACGCTTAGATTCAATGGGTATTACCTTTTTGGCTTCTAGTTTTTCTTGAGTTAAAACATGGTACAATATACTGTTCACAAAAATGTGAGCCACCGCCTCTGGATCCTCTAAACTTAAATCTCGGCAATTTTCTAGATAATTAGTTAGTATAGAAATCGCCGGTTTGGAAATATTTGTTAAACACAACTGAGCAAATTCTGGATAGTTCTTTACCTCCGTTACAATAAGATGAATAAAGTCCAAATACTCTGGCTCACTTACCTCTCTGATGATTCTGTTGGCTAAATTCCTCAATACCACCTCCGGTTTACCTCTCAAAGGTTTAGCCCACACCAGGTTAAATTTTTGCTTGCTTACTTTCGTAACTAGTGCCTTAAATAAACCCTCCTTATCCCCAAAATGACTATACAAAGTTTGCTTCGATACCCCCGCAGTCTTTGCTATCTCCTCCATAGTAGTTCCTCTATACCCATTCTCCAAAAATAACTTCAATGCCGCCGCCAAAATTTTTTCTGTTTTGTCCACTTCCACCACACAATCCTCCCTCGACAATGCTATAATCAAACTAGACCGTCTAGTCTAATATTAAAAACTAGACCGTCTAGTCTACAGGATAGCACAAAAACCACCATGGGAGAAATAACGGTAGCAAGGGACAAGGGAAAAACAATAGCCCTAATAAGTGGAGCATTAGGGGTGGCAATTCTGATGACAGCGGGGGTAAGTCTGTGGAAAAAACAACCCCTCCCCGCCCCAAAAACAGAAAACATAGTGCCCCCCCCCACAGTAACCATCTCCTCTGTGAGCGCCCTGGGCAGAATTGAACCACTGGGAGAGGTAATAAAGGTGGCGGCGGCCCCAACCCCCGGTGGCGCCAAGTTGAAAACCTTACTAGTTTCCCAGGGCACCTTGGTCAAGAAAGGGGACATTATAGGTTATACCACCGACTATGACCAAAAATTGGCGGAATTGGCAAGGGCTAAGAAGGATTTGAAGGTAGCCCAGGCCAATCTGCGGATTGTCAAGGCCGGTGCCAAGGAGGGGAGTATTTCTGCCCAAAAGGCCACTATTGCCAGACTACAAGCAGAACTACAGGGGGTAAAGGCCAGTGATAGTGCCTTGTTAGCGCGTTTACAGGCACAACTGGAAGGAGAAAAAATAGAAAAGAGGGCCACCGTGGAAAGGTTAAAGGCGGAAAGAGATAAGGCAGAGGCAGACTATCGCCGCTATCGACAATTGGCAGAAGAGGGTGTCATTCCTCAAGCGCAGTTGGAAACCTATCAGTTGAATTTGGAAACGGCAGAAAAACGTTATCGTGAGGCTACCGCTGCCTATAACAAGATTATTACCACCCTGACAGAGGAAATTGAACAAGCCAAGGCTGATGCCCAAAAACGCATCAATAGTCTTGTTAACCAAATCAAGGCGGCAGAGGCTACTCTGAGGGAAATTAGCGAGGTGAGGGATGTGGATGTGGCTTTGGCACAAGCAGAGGTGGAAAGGGCAATGGCTGTGGTTAAAAAGGCAGAAACTGATTTAGAATTGACTGTCATTAGAGCCCCCATGGACGGTGAGATTCTAGAGATAAAAACCTACCCCGGTGAAAGCATTAATAATCAGGAGGGGGTGGTAGAAATGGCCGATACCAGTCAAATGATGGTGGTGGCGGAAGTATATGAGAGTGATGTAGGGAAGGTTAAAATCGGACAGGTGGCGGAGATTAGGAGTGAAAATAATAGCTTTGAGGGGGTAATCACCGGTAAAGTCTTTCAAATCAGCCCCAAAATCGCCAAAAAGGACATCCTTCAAACTGACCCTGCTGCCAGTGTAGATGCCAGGGTTATAGAGGTAAAAATCAAAGTAGACCCCCAGTATACCTCCCTTATTAAAAATTTAATTTATTCTCAAGTACTTGTCAATATAAAACTATGAAAACACCTCTTGCTTGGTTACAATTAAGCCGTGAGAAAATCCGTCTTTTAATCGCAGTTGCCGGGATTAGTTTTGCCGACATCCTGATGTTTATGCAACTGGGATTTAAGACTGCCCTGTTGAATAGTGCCGTAAGGATTCACGACAAAATTGAAGGCGATGTTTTTTTAATCAGTACTCAGTCTAATGCCATAACCTCTATGAAAAGTTTTTCTAGTCGTCGTCTTTATGAGGCTATGGCAGTAGAAGGGGTAGATTGGGTCAATCCTCTATATCTCAGTTTTGCTACCTGGAAAAATCCTGTTAATAACAAGGGCAGAAGAATTTTAACTATAGGATTCAATCCTAAAAATCCAGTATTTAAACTGCCAGATTTCGAGAAAAATTTAGATAAATTGAAATTACCGGATCATGTACTGTTTGACACTGCTTCCAGGGCAGAATTTGGCCCCATCCCCCAAATGTTCCAGTCGGGGATGACTGTTAAAACAGAAGTTAATGACCGAAGGATAACTGTAGCGGGATTGTTTACCATTGGAGCTACTTTCGGAGCGGATGGGAATATCATAACCAGTGATTTAAATTTCCTCCGTCTATTCCCCAACAGGGATAAGGGTTTGATAGAGGTAGGGGTGATTAAACTAAAACCCGGTGTTGACACTCAGGCAGTTATCAATACCCTAAAACAAAAACTCAGTGGTGGCGATGTCTTAGTTTTGTCTCGGGAGGAATTTGTCAACCACGAGAAGAAATATTGGGAAACTAGTACTGCCATTGGTTTTGTCTTTAACCTGGGCACTATAATGGGGCTAATCGTCGGCATTGTTATAGTGTACCAGATTCTCTACACCGACGTCGCCGACCACCTGCCAGAGTATGCCACCCTCAAGGCTATGGGTTATACCGACAATTATCTACTGGGTTTAGTCTTTCAACAAGCCGTCATTCTCGCCTGTATTGGTTTTCTTCCCGGATTAGGTTTTTCCACTTTTCTCTACCACATCACCGCCAAAGCCACCAGACTAGCTATTTACATGAACAAATCTCTAATTACCTCCGTCTTCCTATTGACATTATTCATGTGCTTCTTTTCTGGCGCCATTGCCGTTAACAAACTCAAACAGGCCGATCCTGCCGATATTTTCTGAACTCTATCACACACAGGGTTGGGATGTGGGGGGGGTGGGATAGGGGGTAGGATGTAGGGGTGGGGGACAGAGAGTACAATTTTACTCATTCCCCCGGGTACTTGTTATTACACGTAATTACTTGTTGTCACCTTCAGAGAATTCAGCATCTATGACATCGTCGCCACCGCTTGAACTACTACTTGTGCTGGCACCACTGGATGCCCCGGCTGCGGCAGCGGATTGATATACACTGGTGCCGATAGAGTATAACGCTTGTTGTAGTTCAGGCATAGTGGACTTAATCTTGTCGTCGTCGTCTCTGTTTATGGCATCCTTCAAGTCGGAGATGAGTTTTTCGATTCTGGATTTGTCGCTGGCGGAAATCTTGTCACCAAATTCTTTGAGTTGTCTTTCGGCTTGGTAGACAAGAGAGTCGGCTTGGTTACGACGTTCGATCCTTTCTCGTTTTGCCCTGTCGGCGGCGGCATTAGCCTCAGCCTCTTTCACCATCCTTTCTACCTCTTCGGGGGGCAGAGTAGAGGCGCCAGTAATAGTGATAGACTGTTCCTTACCTGTACCTTTGTCTTTGGCGGTCACGTGAAGAATACCATTGGCGTCAATGTCAAAGGTGACTTCAATTTGAGGCACACCCCTTGGCGCAGGAGGAATACCATCTAGACGGAAGGTGCCAAGGCTTTTGTTGTCTTTGGCCAACGGTCTCTCCCCTTGTAGTACATGAATCTCTACGTTAGTTTGACCATCCACGGCGGTGGAGAAGATTTCGGACTTCTTGGTGGGAATAGTGGTGTTTCTGGGGATAATAGTAGTCATCACACCGCCAAGAGTCTCCACGCCGAGAGACAAAGGTGTTACGTCCAACAGGAGGATGTCTTTAACCTCACCAGCCAATACACCCGCTTGAATAGCGGCGCCGACGGCTACCACTTCGTCAGGGTTAACACTTTGATTGGGCTCTTTGCCCAGCATTCTTCTGACTAGTTCTTGTACTGCTGGGATACGAGTAGAACCCCCTACTAATACTACCTCATCAATGTCACTGGGAGTTAGTTTAGCATCCTTTAGGGCCTGTTCGACGGGGCCCTTGCAACGATCGATCAAATCAGCACAGAGAGCCTCAAATTTAGCCCTGGTGAGGGTCATTTCTAGGTGTTTGGGACCATCGGCAGTGGCGGTGATAAAGGGCAGGTTGATTTCTGTCTGGGTGACGCTAGACAGTTCTATCTTAGCCTTTTCTGCCGCTTCTGTGAGACGTTGTAGAGCCTGTCTGTCCTTACGTAAGTCAATACCTTCTCTGGCCTTAAATTCTTCTGCCAACCAGTCTACAATTTTCTTGTCAAAGTCGTCACCACCCAGGTGGGTGTCGCCAGAGGTGGCCAACACTTCAAATACACCGTCACCAACTTCTAGGATAGATACGTCAAAGGTCCCACCACCCAAGTCAAATACCAGGATAGTCTCGTTGGTTTTCTTATCTAACCCGTAGGCTAGAGAAGCCGCAGTAGGCTCATTAATAATACGTTTCACCTCAATCCCGGCGATTCTGCCCGCGTCTTTAGTGGCCTGACGCTGAGAGTCGTTGAAGTAGGCAGGTACAGTAATTACGGCTTCCTTGACGGGCTCCCCTAAATACTTACTAGCATCTTCTATTAGTTTTCTCAATACCTGGGCTGAGATTTCTTCTGGGGCAAATTGCTTCCCTAAGGCTGGGCAGTCCAGTCTGACATTACCATTTACATTTAGTACCTTGTAGGGGACTTCTGAAATCTCGTTGATTACCTCGTCATATTTTCTGCCAATAAAACGCTTGACGGAATAGAAGGTATTTTCAGGATTCATCACCGCCTGGCGTTTAGCAATTTGTCCTACCAGACGGTCCCCATTTTTGGTATATGCTACCACAGAAGGGGTTGTTCTAAAACCCTCAGCATTGGCAATAACTACTGGCTTTCCACCTTCCATTACGGCTACCACTGAGTTGGTGGTGCCCAAATCAATACCAACTATTTTTCCCATAGATGAAAACTCCCTCTGATTTTACAAAACAAAGGCTACTGTTTACAGTCAAAATCTTCTATTCTCATTACTATCTTGGGATAAGAATATCCTCTAAAGGTAGTGTAGTTTACCGTACCTTACATGGTATAAACCCAGATTTTTTCTAGTTTTTGGCGCCCTCCATTACCGGGTGGGGTACAATGTGTTAAGAAAAGTTAAGAAAGATTGAGGAAAAATATGCGAGTTGTAATAGTGGGCGCAGGACTGGCAGGATTGGCCACAGCAGTAGAATTGGCAGATGCGGGCTGTGAGGTGGAAATATTCGAGTCTAGGCCATTTGTGGGGGGAAAGGTGGGCAGTTGGGTGGATGCAGATGGCAATCACATTGAAATGGGTTTACATGTGTTTTTTGGCTGTTATTACAATCTTTTTGCCTTGATGGAGAAGGTGGGGGCCATAAAAAACTTACGTTTGAAGGAACATACCCATACGTTTATCAATAAAGGTGGCAGAATAGGAGAGTTGGATTTCCGTTTTCCCCTGGGTGCGCCGTTTAACGGTTTGAAGGCTTTTTTTACCACCTCCCAGTTGTCGGTGGCGGACAAAATTGCCAATTCCATCGCCTTGGGCACTAGTCCCATTATAAGGGGGTTGTTTGACTTTCAGGGGGCAATGAAACAAATCCGCCAGTTGGACAGTATCAGCTTTGCTGACTGGTTTCGGCAACACGGCGGCAATGAGGGGAGTTTGAAGAGGATGTGGAATCCCATTGCCTATGCCCTAGGCTTCATCGATACGGAAAATATATCCGCCCGTTGTATGTTGACTATTTTCCAGTTTTTTGCCGCCAGGACTGAGGCGTCTGTGTTGAGGATGCTAGAAGGTTCACCCTATGAGTACCTCCATAAACCTATTATCAACTACCTAGAGGCCCGAGGTGCAAAAATCCATCTTCGTCGTCGTGTTAGGGAGCTTAAGTATCAGGAAGACTCTTTTGGTAACACTTTTGTCACCGGTATAGTAGTTGCTAAGGGGGACACTGAAGAATTGGTAACGGCAGACGCCTACGTATGTGCCTGTGATGTACCTGGTATTCAAAAATTAATCCCCCCCGCCTGGAGGAAATGGCCTCTGTTCGACAACATATATAAGTTAGACACGGTACCAGTGGCTACAGTTCAATTACGCTTTGATGGCTGGGTGACAGAATTAAAGGATGAAAAGAAACGGCGTCAGTTGCAACAGGCGGCTGGCATTGACAATCTATTATACACTGCCGATGCGGACTTTTCTTGTTTTGCTGATTTGGCCCTATGTAGTCCAGCAGACTATTTTCGTCCAGGACAAGGTTCTCTGTTACAATTGGTGTTAACCCCAGGGGACCCCTTTATTAGAGAAAGTAATGAGAAGATTGCCCAACATGTGTTAAAACAGGTACATGAATTGTTCCCTTCCTCCCGAGATTTGAACATGACCTGGTATAGTGTGGTGAAACTGGCTCAGTCTCTCTACAGAGAGGCCCCGGGGATGGATGTATACCGCCCCTCCCAAACCACACCAGTAGCTAACCTCTTCCTGGCAGGCAGCTACACCCAACAGGATTATATTGATAGCATGGAGGGAGCCACCATTTCCGGATTGCAGGCAGCTAGGGCAATTCTGAGGGTAGACAAGAAGGTGTTGGCTATGGCCTAAGGGGGTTGAGGGTGATCTAACGCCCATTCCACCTGTCTTAACATTCCCCTCAACATGGCCAATTCCTTGTCACTGAGTTGTCCACGGTTTATGATTCTTTTTAGTTTCTCCATGGTTATCTTAGCCGTATGGGGTTGAAGGTATCCTACCCTTAGTAGTATCCTCTCCAGGTGCTGGTAATACCCCTCCAGTTGTTCAATGGTGGCCAGATTATGGTTTTCCCGTTTATGGTTTTCTCTCGGCTGGGGGGGCTTTTGTGTTTTTGCCTGATATATCTGGTATAACTCATAAGCACAAATACCTACAGCTTGGGCCAAGTTTAGGGAGGGGTATTGGGGATTGGCAGGAATACGGACGAAACGCTGGGCATGGCTCAACTCCTCGTTGCTCAATCCCCGGCTTTCTGGCCCAAATAGGATAGCACCCTTACTTGCATCCTCTAGAAGCCATGGGAGCGCCTCTTTTGGGGTTTCCAGGGGGGTTGGGACTTCTCTTTCCCTTGCGGTGGTAGCAATAGCTTTTTGACACCCCTGTAGGGCCTCAATGACACTGTTCACTATTTTGGCGTTCATTAATACTTCAATTCCGTGGACGGCCATCTTTTTCGCCTCCCCGGAAAAGGGGTTGCACTTGGGGCTCACTATCACTAATTCCGTCAAGGCCATATTGCGCATCACTCGGGCAATGGCGCCTATATTGCCTTCCCCTTCTGGTTCCACTAGAACTATTCTTATGTCCTCTATCTGTGTCATTCCCAGCTATAATTGCCTACATATCCTGTTATCTTATAGCTCTGTCACAGTTCACAGTGCCATGAAGGAAGTTATTACTCCCCAGGTGAGTGCTCGCATTTGTAAACACATGAATGACGACCATGCAGATGCCCTGATTTTATATGCCCAATATTTTGCCAAATTAGACAACTTTAAAACAGCCAAAATGCTGTCTATCGATAACAAAGCTATGTATCTTAGCATAGACGGCAACGACGAAAGGCCAGTGAGAATAGAGTTTGATCATGTTTTGGAAGATGCCAGGGATGCCCATCACACCCTGGTAGAAATGTTAAAGAAAGCCAGGAAGAATTTACAGAATGGGGGTATGGGTGAGGGGTAGTGGGGGGGAGGGGCATATCCCTACTCTCCCCCAGGGGGTTTTAATCATAGGCTCTTACGGATTGGAAAAATGGGGTCTATAACCCCAATTCAGCAAGGGTTTCTTTGAGGGCGGAAAGGACAGTGTAAATATCTCTTTCGCTAACGAAGCCCAAATGGCCAATACGGAAGATTTTACCCTTGAGGTGGTCCTGTCCGCCAGCCAGGGCGATATCAAATTTCTTCCTCATAGTGGCACGAATCGTCTCGGCATCGTGTCTGTCAGGGATAACGGCGGTGATGGCCGGGGAGGCGTCTTCGTCACGGGCAAACAGAGGCAATCCCAATGCCCTTACTCCTTCACGGGTGAGTTGGGTGAGGCGTTTATGACGGGCAAAGATGTTTTCTAACCCCTCCTCCTTCATCATAGCTAATGCCTCTTTAAGAGCAAAAATGAGGTTGACTGGGGGGGTGAAGGGAGTACTATTCTTGGCATTGGCCTTGCGATAGGCCCCCAGATCCAGATAGAATTTGGGGAGGGTGGCTTTTTCATATGCCTTCCAGGCTTTTTCACTCACCGCCACGAAGCCCAGGCCCGGGGGAATCATGTAACCTTTTTGTGAGCCAGATGCCACTACGTCCAGACCCCATTCATCTACAGGAACATTTACTGCCCCCAGACTGGTAACGGCGTCGACGATGATGAGAGCCTCGCCGTGGGCTTTGACGTGTTTGTTAATAGTTTCTAAATCATTTAATACCCCGGTGGAGGTTTCCGAATGGGTGATAATGACGGCCTTAATTTTTTTCTCTTTGTCAGCCTCTAGTTTTTCTCTAAAGTTTTCGGGATTTAAAGCCTTACCCCATTCGGCGGTAATCTCTTCCACATCCAGGCCAAAGGCACGACTCAACTTGGCCCAGCGATCGCCAAATTTCCCATTGTTCCCTACTAGGACTTTATCCCCCGGGCTGAGGAAGTTAATGATCCCCGCCTCCATGGCCCCAGTGCCCGAGGCACAGAGTATGCAGATTTCATTTTGGGTTTGATGTAGCCATTTCAACCCGGCCATCACCTCAGAAAGGATTTTACTGAATTCGCCGCTTCTATGGCCTATGGGATGTCTAGCCATGGCCAACAACACCCTTTCAGGCACCGGGGTGGGGCCAGGAATCATTAACATCAATTTGTCTTGCATTGTTTTTTCCGCCTCACAATAGGATCTAACTAATAGAGTTTAATGCAGATTTCCCCTCCTGGGTGTTGCGCCTTACTAGCCGGCAATGTATTCCTCAATTACTTCTTTCCGTTTCCGTAACCTAGTAAGGGCCTCTCTTTCTATTTGTCTAACCCTTTCCCTAGAGATGTTAAGAATAGAACCAATTTTAGACAGGGTTAGGGGTTTGCCGTCATCCAACCCATAACGGAGTCTAATTACATCTTGTTGTTGTTGGGTCAACTCGGAGATCATATTCCTTAAATCTACTTGTAAGCAAGCATAGTCAGTGAATTCCTCTGGGGATTGTCCCTTGTCTTCCAACAATTCTCCCAATTCGGTGTCATTGTTATCCCCCACCTTCAAGTCCAGGGAGAGGGGTTGACGGGCCTTTCCTAGGAATTCCTTGACTTGTTCGGGTGTCAATTCTAAGGCTTCAGCCAATTCCGCCAAGGTAGCAGGGCGTCCTTTTTCCTCTGAGAGTTTACGCTGGGTTTGACGGATTTTGTTCAGTTTTTCGGTGATATGTAGGGGCAGACGGATAGCCCTACTCTTTTCGGCAATTGCTCTAGTTATGGCCTGACGAATCCACCAGTAAGCATAGGTGGAAAAACGATAACCCTTGGTGGGGTCAAATTTTTCTACCCCCCTTTGCATGCCAATGGTGCCTTCTTGGATTAAGTCTAATAAATCCAGGTTGTTTTTCACATATTTTTTGGCAATAGATACCACCAAGCGGAGATTGGCCTCTACCATTTTCCGTTTTGCCCTTTCTCCCTTGCTTATTTTTTGTTCTAATTCTTTTTCCGAGATTTTGGCTGCCTGGGCCCATTCGCTTCTAGTCGGTTCCCTTCCCAATTCTTTTTTCAATTTTTCCCTCTTCTTCTCCAAGGCAACCAACTGTTGAATATCCTTTGCCAAAAGAATTTCTTCCTCTTTGCTTAACAGAGGGATACGTCCTATTTCCTTCAAATAAACCCTTATGGTATCAATATTCTTTGTTACTGCTTGCATATTTTCTCCCCGACAAATACGCTCTCTTACAACAATGAGATTGCAGAATTATTTATTATACAAAAAAAATAGTATTTCCCGACACTGTTTTCCTGTTTTTTGCCTAACCCTAGTGCCCCACCCCGACAACGGGCTTCGTCTGAAAAGAGTATTCCAGGGCACACCAGCACAGCTTACACCTTATTATGATAGAACACCTCTTTAACTTTTGTGAACTTCTTTTGACTATTTTTTTTCTCCTTCCCCTTCTCCACCTAGTTGAAACACTATATATCTATTAAACCATCTAGCGATTTTTCTTAAATAGAGACTTCACTTTTCTTTACAAAGGTTGTATTTTGGGAAGAGAGGCTTAAAGATAAAACATAGAACCTTACTGAAATTAAGAGGGGTGTATGGTAACTACAAAAGCAACTGGTCCAATGGACTGGACGAGCAAATTAATCAATAGCCTACTAGCGATAAAACCAATCCATGACTGGGCAAGGGGTAGGGCAAGGGACATGATTGTGAAGAGGGCCTACAAAATAGGTGTGCCCTGGCATGAGAGGCTGAAAGCCCTCAAGGAGAACAACGATTGGGAGAAGGAAATGACCCAAGTGGTGAATGAGAGGGTAAAGTACCCCCCCTATTATCTTACATCATTTCACTCCTATGACAAGGGGAATTTGGAATGGGATGCGGCTTGGGAGTTGGAGTGTGCCTCTTACAGTGTTCATTCTACCGTTTATAGCAAGACGCCCTCAATAGATGGGGACAGGCTGTTGAGGAGCAATTATTGTCAACAGTTGCAAAAACAGCTGGCCTATAGGCCCCAGAAGATTTTAGACATTGGCTGTGGGGTTGGTTTGAGCACTTTTGCCCTCAGTGAGGCTTTTCCCGACAGTGAGATTACAGGATTGGATTTATCTCCCTACTTCTTAGCGGTGGCTAGTCATCAGAGTAGACAAAAAGGGAAGAAAATCCGGTGGTTACATGGTGCGGCAGAAGAAACTGGTTTGCCGGCTGAATCCTTTGATTTAGTGTCGGCCTTCCTGCTGTTTCACGAGTTGCCTCAGATAGCCGCCAAAAATATCATCAGGGAAGCGAGAAGGATTTTGAGACGGGGGGGTTACTTTGCGATGATGGACATGAATCCTCAGTCGGAGGTATACAAGAAGATGCCCCGTTATGTTTTTACTCTCCTTAAAAGCACAGAACCCTACTTAGACGAGTATTTTACCCTGGACATAGAATCAGCGCTGATGGATGCTGGCTTTGAAAAACCAACCATCACCCCCATCAGTGTCCGTCACCGGGTGGTAGTAGCCAAGAAACTGTGAGGCGGTTGTAGTTATTTTACTCCCTAGGCATGGCAGAGAAGATGGCGTCAGCGTCGAGGGTGATGATGATGTCGCCATTATCCTTCAGCCAGTAGCCTCGGAGAAAGGGGGCCAATTCAGGGGTAACCACGGAAGCGGGGGGAGAGTGTATTTGCCCTGGATTGCACAATTCAATATCATTGACTTCACTTACCACCAAGCCTAACAAATCCCCTGTGGCTTGAATTCTGGGGTTTTGCTGGCTGGGGTGAATAACAATTGCTTTGTGAGAGGATGTTACAGAAGCTTGTTGATGCCAGGGGGTAAACCCCAAAAGATGCCCCAAGTCTATCATCCAAATGATCTGCCCCCGCCAATTGTAAATTCCCATAACCCAAGGGGGCAATTCTGGGATGGGCACAATTTGGCCGAAGGGGATTTTTAAGACGGCGGCGATTTCCCTGAGAGAGATCATTAAATGGGTATCTGGGAGGAGGAGAAAGCGTAAGAATTGTTGTTCCCTGTAGGTATCTGTCTTCCCCGAGATGGAGCCTTTTGTTTGTGTCATGCCTTTTTGGGGTTTTTGAATTATACTAGCAAAAAAAACAGGGCAACCCCACCCCATCAAGTCCTTTAGGGGATATTACCTGGTGATGTTCGGTGCAGGGAGTGTTGTAGATATGACTTCGGCATGGCAGATTAGGCCGCTCAGGTAATAAGTAGGTAATAAGGAAGTAGGGGGGGGAGAATTCAGCGGAGGAGTTTTTTGACGGCGTCCAGGAATTCCTCCTTATTGATAGGTTTGGCAATGTAGGCGTCTGCACCCTGTTTCATTCCCCAAAACTTGTCCATTTCACTCCCCTTGGTGGAGCAGATGATAATGGGGATTTTGTTTGTTTCTTCGTTAGATTTTAATTCCCTGCACACTTCAAAGCCACTCTTGCCCGGCAGTACCACATCAAGTACTATAAGATCCGGGTGACTGGCATGGATTTTTTCAAGGGCTTCCTCACCGGTTTCGGCGGTAGAGACGGTTATGCCCAATTCTTGGAGATAACTGCTGAGGATTTTTCTTTCGGTGGCAGAATCGTCAACCACTAGTACGCTTCCCATATTCTTACCTCTGTATTTTGGACTGGAGTGTTTGTCTTATTTACAATTTAAATACTATTTATCATACAACAACACCCGTTGAACAGTTGTCTAGGCTTGCGGGGGAGTAACCCCTAACTTCAGGTGTTTACGTATGGTTTCTAGGACGAGATTGGCATCGATGGGTTTGCTCAGGAAGTCAGAAGAGCCCACCATTTTGGCCCTTACTCTATCTACTATACCATCATTGCCGGTCAGGATTACAATGGGGGTGTTCTTAAAAAATGTTAACTTGCGCAACTGACTGCAAATTTCATAGCCGTTAGCATTGGGCATGACCAGATCTAAAAAAATGAGGTCTGGCTTTTTAGACAGTAGAATAGCAATAGCCCTCAAAGCGTCATTGATTCCGATAAAATTATAACCGGCGCCGGTGATTATTTTTTCCATGGTCTGACAGATGAGTGGGCTGTCGTCGATGCAGGCTATGGTAATTTTCTGATTTACCGTTTCGGCTTCCGGTTTTGAGATTTTCGGCGGAGGTAAATCGGGAATTTCTACGAGTCGGACGAAACCCCTTTGAACGTAGGGCAATAGGGAACGGGTTACTGTCACTACGTCTTTCTTCATTCGTATTGACAGATCCCTAAGGGTGTGTTGCCCGTCTAAAAGCTGACAGAGAGTTTGATATACCTGGGGTTTAGTTTGTTGTTTTAATTCCTGGGGCTGGGCGATGACAGGCGCCATGTCCGGGGAGCGATCGGCTATTTTGGCGGCCTGCCAGGCATGCCACAGCTTCTGGGCCTCGGCGATTAATTGTTCTGCATCCAGCAACACTAAACGGGTGGGGAAGGGCAAATCCTTGTCGGGTTTCAGTTGACAACTCACCTGCATTGCCTGGGTCATGTCGAACAAAACCTCTACAATCGTGCTACGAACAAATTTAGAGGCCTGTTCGAGGGTAATTTTTTCCTTATCCACCCAGAAGCACAACAACTCATATTCCCAACAGTCATCCTCCCCCTGGATTTGTATTTGGTCCAACTCCTCTTGTATGGCGGCCATTTGGGAGGGCATATTTGGCAGATAGGCAATCACATTACGCCGCCATCGCCGCACGGGGTGATTTCCGCCCGTGGCATATACTAATCTTCCCAGATATAGATAGAATACCCACTGAACGTTTTTTGGCCCTGTAAACAGCAATCTGCCCGTGAAACGGGGCTGTTTCAGGTTTTCAAAAAACCCCGCCTGTTTTGCGGCATTGAACTCTCTAAAGGGTATTACATTTGAAGACTTTTCTTGATTGGAAGTCATCTACCTCAGTTCACTCAAGTCCTGACGACAGCTTCTACGGCAATAACAATGGAATTCTGATTGCCTACTACCATGATAAGAGTAAATTAACCAATCAGGCCAAATACATTTTTATTTCTATTCTACAATCTGATTGGGGGAATAGGAGATGGGGGTTGAAAGTCAGGGGATAGATATATTGCCATATGCCCATAACTGTAATGTGGAGTTCTATAATGATAAACTGGTGTGTCAAAGTGCGTTTAATTCTTTTTCGTCTACCAGAAAGGTACAAGGTTTGGAAAGGGCTTTTGCCAAAAGTTGGAGGTATTCTTTGTGGCTGACTACATAGGCGCCGAATCTTTCTAGATGGGGATTTTGCAGCTGGGCGTCGAATAGGACAAAGCCTTGTTTTCTTAGGTGGGCTACTAGTTTTACCATTGCTACTTTTGAAGCATTAGGGACATTGTAAAACATAGATTCCCCGATGAATGCCCCCCTGAGCACAATGCCGAGGATACCGCCCGCCAGTTGTCCATCCAACCAGGTTTCGAAACTATAGGCCCATCCGGCTTTGTTCAATTCTAGGTATATTTCTATCAATTCTGGTGAAATCCAAGTGGTTGGACGATTAGCACAGCCGAGACATACACCTAGAAAATCACGATTAATTGCCACAGAAAAACAATTTTTATTGAGGATACGGCGTAGAGATTTAGGATAACGAAATCTATCATCGAGGGGGATAAGAGCGCGACGATTACTGGAATACCAGGCTAGACGTTGATTCTCGTCTGCCATGAGGAAGTTTCCCTGGGCGTATCCCTGAATGATGGTGGCGATGTCAATCATAAACGAGGGATTGGATGTGTATAATTAGGGCAAAGGTAATATCTAATTTAATCATGTCTTTGCCGATTCCACCGATTATCCTGCCACCACTAGAAGATGCTCAAACTGAGAGAATTTGGTTACAAAAGACTTTAAGGGATTGGTTGGACAACGAGTTTATCCCAGAGGTGGTGAATGAGACTATTGCCAGTAGAGCGGCAGATATTTATATTCGTCATCGTCTAGAGGGGGAGAATGAGTTGGGAGCGATTTTAATTGCCATTGTAACCGAGATGAGATTTTTTGATTTTAGTAACAGTTTTTATAGTGAATTTGCCGTTGCCAATGCGGTGAGTGACATTCTGCTGTGCCGATTGGGCAGGGATATTTGCTGTGGAAATCAACAAGAAGATAAACAACAAAAGCAAACATAGCCCCCTTACCATTTGAATATAAAGGGGACTATATAGGACAAACTGAAATTAGGAGAAAAAAGGGCAACGGCCAAGACGGCTAAACGGTACAAAACATATAAAAATTAGCCCATAGCCTTGGCAAAGTTTTCAGCAACAAAGTCCCAGTTGATGAGTTTGGTAATAAAATCGTTGATATAATCGGGACGACGGTTTTGATAGTCAAGGTAGTAGGCGTGTTCCCATACATCCATGGTAAGAAGGGGTATTTGGCCACTAGTCATGGGGTTGTCGGCGTTGGGGGTTTTAGTGACTTTCAGTTTGCCATTGTCTAATACCAACCAAGCCCAACCACTGCCGAATTGAGTGGCACCAGCGGTTTTGAACTCCTCTACGAACTTTTCAAAACTGCCAAAGTCTTCATTGATCTTATCAGCCAAAGGCCCAGTGGGACTACCACCGCCATTGGGTTTCATGCAAAGCCAATAGAAGGTGTGATTCCAGGCTTGGGCGGCATTATTAAATATACCAACCTTGGTGGGATCCCCGGCGGTAATTTTAATAACCTCTTCCAGGGGTTTATTGTCTAAGTCAGTCCCAGCCACCGCCTGATTGAAGTTGTTGACATAGGCGGCATGGTGTTTGTCGTGGTGGAATTCCAAAGTCCTTCTGGAAATGTATGGTTCTAGGGCAGAATAGTCGTAAGGGAGAGCGGGCAATTGATAAGCCATAGGATGTTGTGTATCTCGGTTACTAGTGACGATCCTAGCGGAAGAAGCACCTAGATACAACAGGATATAATCTAAACTGATAGTAAACCGTGAAAACTAAAGTAATTGTTATCTGTGCTTATAA
This sequence comes from Geminocystis sp. M7585_C2015_104, assembly GCA_015295805.1. Taxonomy (NCBI): domain Bacteria; kingdom Bacillati; phylum Cyanobacteriota; class Cyanophyceae; order Chroococcales; family Geminocystaceae; genus Geminocystis; species Geminocystis sp. M7585_C2015_104. The sequence continues at coordinate 17,604 of DVEF01000035.1, forward strand.
ACCTAGAGGATGTAAGTATAGTAGAGGCATTGGCAATTCTATCCGCCTCGGCAGCGGGGGGATTGAGAGTGGGGTTGCCCCTGTTAATTGTATTACTGGTGCGTCTGGAAAGAAGGGACATTTCCATTGTCTCCTCCTTGCACTTCCAGGTGATTGTGGGAATCCTTATCAGTTGGTCATTGTTCGAGTTGGTGGGGAATAAGAAACTAGTAGGGTTTAGAGCCATTCAAATAGTACAATTGTTGACCAGTCCGCTGGTAGGGGGTTTTTTGGCGGTGACAGTGGCCCGGTTATTGGCTGTGTCTCTATCTCCGGTTTGGTTATTGGGGTTGGTAGGGGGGTTATTAGCCTTGGTATTAAAACTGGTACAAGTAGGTTGGTTTTTCCGTTTAGGCAGAATACCCCTGGTGGTAATTTTCATTGAGGATTTACTATCAGTACTATTGATAATCTTCTCCCTAAAGGCGCCCAAGCATGGGGGGTTAATTGCCCTATTACTACTATGGATTGCCCTTCGTAGCTCCACTGAATGGCGACATCAATACCTACGGGGGAGGAAAAAGAACACCCACAACCCACCCCATCCTAACTGTGGGTAATGGACGCCGATAGAAGTACAGGGTTCACTCCTCGTTGCCACTCCCCCTCTAGTGGTAGCGAGGCACCCTTGTGGTACTATTTAATTTTTATTGTATTGGGGCCTACACAGTCGGCGTCGGGGGTGTCCCCCACATTCACAGATCCGTTCACGTCTAGGGATTGACAAAGGGAGATAGCATAACTGCCACTGTTGTGGTACACCCCAATAGCATAGTTACGCACCTGATCTTTTTCCGGATTCACGGCCTGTGCCTGGTGTTTAACATAGTCATTCTGCCATGTTGTATTAATCTGGTAGTATTTTTCTGGAATGCTGATACCCAGTTTACTAACATCGTCGGCGAATTCTCCATGTTCCCAGTGGTAGGCTTGTTGTCCTCTGGCAATGGCTCCCAGGTTATTTTTAGCTTCTGTTTCCCTTGCCCTGCCTACTTGGTATATATAGTTTTGCATTCCAATGGCCGCCAAAATACCTATGATTATTGTTGTCACCAGTAATTCCACCAAGGTGAAGCCTTTTTCTTTTCCATTCCCCATCCACTGGCACAGTCGGGGTAATAGCCAATACCCAGTCATTGTCTGTTTCTCCCTCGTCATTGGCCTCTTTTAGTGCCAGTTTACCCAACCCTCTCCTTTTTCCTATCCTTCAACCCCAGGATTTTCGCCATTATTTATTTTTTTTTTATAAAATCTCTGTAATATTACATAATGAACATCACGTCCGGTATTTTTCTCCTCTTTTTCCCTCTCAGCCATAATGGGCCAGGGATTTTAACAATGGCAGTACTATACAGTCATAGGCTCGTCCCCCAACCGCGGCTCGTGCTATCACGGAAATTCCCCTTTTGTCAAGTTTGGGGGAAGATTTCTTTGATGAAAACCGGTTTGACAATAATCTCCAACAAACCGGTGAAGATAACTGACAGGATTATGTTCAATCTTGCTTTTACGCTGTTTATCCTTTTGTTCAAATTGGTTTGTGTACCATCTATTCTCTTTTTCAGATTAGCCTCTATGGTGTCAATTCTCCTGTCAAGATTATTTTGTCCCTCCTTGAGAATGGCCACGTCCACTCTTACCCGATTTATCTGTTTTTCTAAACAGCCCAGCCTATTTGATATCTTGTCTATGTTGCCGTCAATCTTGTTTAAAATCTCTACCAGACTTACCTCTGTTGTTTGATTTATTTTTTTCTCCTTTTCCCCCCTTTTGGGGGTTATTGATTATTTTTATCATTTAAACCAGGCGCAAGAAAAACCCTGACAAAGGGCCCCTACTAAATACCAGCCACCCCCCGCCGCCCCGTTGTCAAGGGGATGGGGGAAAAAAAGCCGTGGAAATTGATTGTCTGATTGGCCATTAGACCATAAACTTGGTTATGAAAGTCATTTAGAAAATTCTTTTATGAAAAAAGTACTAGGTATAATTCTAGGCGGTGGCGCAGGCACGAGGCTTTATCCCCTGACAAAACTGCGGGCAAAACCGGCTGTGCCCCTAGCGGGGAAATACCGTCTTATTGATATTCCTATTAGTAATTGTATCAACTCCGGCATACTAAAAATATACGTGCTGACCCAGTTTAACTCGGCGTCGTTAAACCGTCACATCAGTCGCACCTACAACCTTTCGGGTTTCACCGATGGGTTTGTGGAAGTTTTGGCGGCACAACAAACCAAGGAGAATCCGGATTGGTTTCAGGGTACTGCAGATGCAGTACGGCAGTATTTATGGCTATTTGAGGAATGGGATGTAGATGAGTATCTTATCCTATCTGGAGACCACCTTTACCGGATGGACTACAGTCTGTTTGTACAACATCACCGGGATACTAATGCCGATATTACCATCTCGGTGGTGCCGGTGGAACAGGAGAAGGCTTCTGCTTTTGGTTTAGTAAAGATTGATAATACGGGGAGAATAATTAGTTTCAGTGAGAAGCCGCAGGGAGAAGCCTTGAAACAGATGGCAGTGGATACTACCATTTTAGGACTGGAGCCGGAAGAGGCAAAGAAAAAGCCCTATATTGCCTCTATGGGGATTTATGTGTTTAAGAAACGAGTTTTGGAAAAGCTGTTAAAGGAGAATCCCCAACACACTGACTTTGGCAAAGAGGTGATTCCCGAGGCGGCTGCCCAAAATTACCGCCTCCAGGCTTACCTATTTAGGGGTTATTGGGAGGATATTGGGACTATTAAAGCATTTTATGAAGCGAATTTGGCCTTAACTAAGCAACCCCAGCCTCCCTTTAGCTTCTATGACGAAAAAGCGCCCATTTACACTCGCTCTCGTTACCTTCCCCCCAGTAAACTCTTAAATGCCACCATCACCGAATCTATTATCAGTGACGGTTGTATTCTCAAGGAATGTCGGATTCACCATTCCGTTTTAGGCGTCCGCACACGTATAGAACATGGTTGTATTATAGAGGATTCTCTGATAATGGGGGCAGATTATTATGAATCGGCAGAGGATAGACAGAAAAAGTTAGAATCGGGGGGCATACCTATAGGGATCGGGGCCAATTCTACCATTAGAAGGGCAATTATAGACAAAAATGCCCGGATAGGTCAGAATGTGATTATCACCAACAAGGAGCGGGTAGAGGAATCCAATCGAGAAGATGAGGGTTTCTATATCCGCAATGGCATCGTGGTAGTGATTAAGAATGCGGTAATCCCAGACAACACTGTAATCTAATCTAGTCCCATTCAATCCAATAGTAGTTTTATTCCCCTTCCCCTTGGGGGGGGTTATTTTGCCGCCACTGTTTCTGGATTTCCTCTATGGTGAAAATGCTTTCAAAGGCTAATCCCCGAGATTGGTACAGTTGTGCCCCACCCGCCTGACGATCTACAATGGCTATTATCTTGTTTACCCTATAACCCGCCTCTTGGAGTCTTGTCACTGCTAACATGGCTGAATTGCCTGTGGTAACTACATCCTCCAATACAGTGACTATTGTGCCCTGTGGTAAAACAGGACCCTCAATGTAGGATTTAGTACCATGTCCTTTAGCTTCTTTTCTTACAATTAAGGCAGGGATAGGTCTATTTTCGTAAGCAGAAACCACACTCACTGCTGTTACAATGGGATCGGCACCCAGTGTTAAACCGGCTACTGCCTGAGTTTCGGGTGACAGCATTCCTAGAATCAGTTTACCCACTAGAAATGCCCCCTCTGCCCTCAGAGTCACTTGTTTGCCGTTAAGATAGAAATGGCTTTTCTGTCCAGAAGATAGGGTGAATTCCCCCTCCTGGTAAGCGTATTTTACCAGCAAATCCAATAATTGTTGCTTTAGGGAAAGACTTTTATCCTCCATGGGCGAATCGGTTACAATTGAGGCAGTCTGATTTTAGCAGGGATTTAGCCATGTTATCAAAGTCTTTTTTTGCCAGAGTCGCCATGGGCTTGTTGACAGTTGTGGCCACTTTTGGTTTCCAAAAAGGGGCATACCCCTCCCCCCCAGAAGGGTCAACCACCAATCCCCTCTCTGTTGACCAGTTGATAACGAAATTGTACAATCACCACAGTGGGGATTTTTTTGAACAGAGTAGCATTGAGGGTCAGTTAAACAACATTTTCGGAGTTGGTGCCTTTCCTGAATTTCGAGGGTTTCCAGAGAAAAACACGGTGAGTGATGGCCGCCTGCTGTCCGTTGTGGTGCGCGACTACTTTAAACAACTACAGGACAATGGCCCCATCATCCGCACCCCCGATTTAGCCAATCCTTTCAACACTTCTCTTTTGGAGAATCCCGAATATTTGCGTTAGGGCATTGACAAGGTCAGGAAAGGCCCCATTCTATCTTGTGGAATAACTTAACATATAGTTTGAATTTTGGCAAGGGGGAAATTGGGGAATAAGTATCAGCAGGGATGGGACTCGTCTGGGGGGAGGGGCCGCGGGGTTTACAATAAACTCGTATTTTGGGGTAAAAGGGAGATATAAATTCTGAAAAGGGAAGACAGTGGTTAGAAAATGGCAACGACGAAGCAGGAGCACATGGATTTTGAGAGGGGGAAAAAGTTACTAGAAACTGGTAATTATGAAGGAGCGGTTAGGTTTTTTCAAAAACTGGCAGAGGAAAATGACAATGACAGTTTAATTATCTTTTATTTGGGGTTATCCTACTTTTTGTTAGGGGAGAAGGAGACTGCCAATTCCCTGTGGATGTCTGTATTGTTAGCATCTGAGGATTTTGACAGGGATTGTGATGTTTTGTTGGCCATTTTGAACGAACAGGGGGTAAGATTGTTACAGAGGAGGCAATGGCTATTGGCTTTGTCAGTCTACCTGCAGATAGCCGAATTAATAGCAGAGGAGGAGAATCCTAAACCTGAATGGGGGGTTTACTATTATAATCTAGCCTACAATTACGAGCGTTTAGGGAATATTAACAGTGCCATCCTATTCTACCAGAAGTCTATTGATATTAACCCTAATTTAATTGACGCCTATAACAATCTGGGCAATATTTACTTTTCCCTAAACCAGTTGGAAGATGCAGAATCAATTTACAGACGGGCTATACAAGTCAACCCCTATCATTCTGGCAGTCGTTTCAATCTTTTGTTAACCCTTAAACATATGGGGAGAAACCAGGAGGCTGTCCAGTTGGCAGAAGAGACATCTCAATTGTTTCCTGACGATTTTATCTGGCATTTACAGAGACATCTATATTTGCCCATTATTTATACCACTACTGAGGAGATAAGCTATTATAGAAATCGTTTTAGTGAGGGGTTGGACTATCTAATTAACAGCCTAAATCTTGCCACTGAGGAGAGAAAAAGAAATGCCCTTCAGGCTATATGCAATCACACTAATTTCTACCTGGCATATCAGGGGTTTAATGATGTAGATTTGCAGAAAAAGTATGGTAAGCTGGTGACAACAATCACTAGGGCTAACTATCCAAAATGGTTTGAGAAAAGAAATCCGGCGGCGGGGGGAAAAATTAGACTGGGATTTGTTACTGGCGCGAGTTCGAATAGAGCCAAATGGTTGTTGAAATGGATAGAAAATCTGGATAAAAGTACCTTCGATATTTATATTTACACAATAGAGGAAGTAAGTCAAGATATGGCAGAAAAATTCACTAGAGTTGCCGACTGCTATTATTGTATTCCCGAGGATTTAGAAAAAGTATGTCAAAGAATTTATGAGGATAAACTAGACATTCTGACCTATGCAGAAATAGGCATGTTACCCCAGACTATAGTGATGGGTAGTATGCGTTTGGCACCAATCCAATGTGCCACAATAGGACACCCCCTCACCACCGGTCTAGAGAATATAGATTATTACATATCAAGGGAGTTAATGGAGGCAGAAAATGCCCAGTATCATTACAGTGAAAAACTAATTCTTCTCCCCAATATTGGCATGGTATTAGAGAAGCCAAATATACCCAACTTTAGCAAGTCTAGGAAAGATTTCAATCTGGAGGAAGATAGAGTAGTTTACCTATGCAGTCAAATGTTGTTTAAATACCTGCCACAACACGATTATATATTCCCCGCCATAGCCTCCCAGGTAGCCAATGCCCAATTTGTATTCTTAGAAACATACCCAGGTCTCACGGAGATTTTCAAAAAAAGACTAGAGAAAGCCTTTTGTGATTATAAGTTAAACTGGGCTGAATACTGTGTGTTTTTGCCATTTTTACCGTCAGGGGATTATTTGCAACTAAATCTTTTATGCGATGTGTTTTTGGACAGTATAGCATGGTCGGGGGACAATACCACTAGGGAAGCAATTGCCTGCGGCTTGCCGGTGGTGACACTACCAGGGGAGTTTATGCGAAGTCGTCACAGTTATGGCATTTTAAAGCAGATAGGAGTAACAGAAACCATTGCCTCATCTTTGCCGGAGTATATTGAGATAGCGGCGAAACTGGGAAAAGATAAACAGTGGCGGCAGGAGGTAAAACAGAAAATCATTCAAAATCATCATCGTCTTTACAACGACTTGGAATGTGTTAAAGCCTTAGCGGAATTTTACCGACAAGCTAGGTTTTACCCCCGCCGGGTGAGGGATGAAGATGAATAAGGAAGCTAATGAATCAGACAATGGCAATCACTGTGGCATGGGTTTGGAAACAACACAGACAATAAAATTTACTTTCCTTAATCAGAAAGGGGATAATGACCTGGCAGGCATAATTTTTTAAAAACAGTTGACTTTGAGGGCAAAAATTAAGTCAGAGGATAAACCTCCTCGGGGATATTTTTAAAAAGGAAATAACTAATGACAGTGAAAATCACCCCCGACATATAATGGCTTAGAAATAAAATAAAATACAATAGTGTTTTCAACAGAAAAAATTCCGGAGAGAACATGAATCAGACGGTGGTATTCAGCCTAGTAGATATTCTAAACAAAACAGAAAACAAAATTGATAAACTCTCCCAGAGAGTGAGAATAATAGATGACAAAATCGCAAACCTGGAGGGGGAATTCAACTCCAAACTAGCCAGCCTCTAAGAAAAATTAAATAACGGAATGGACTTCCTGGAAGACAAATTTAACACTGGAATAAGCAATCCCGAACAAAACAAATAGTAACACAGACGAGGGGAGAAATGGAAAAATTAAAGGCACAAAACGAGCAAATCGTCAAGAGGCTAGATAGCCATGACAAACGCTTTGATGAGATAAATAGTCGACTAAATACCCTTACTATTGGTTTTTTGAGTATCGTGGGAGTCTTGGTGACTGGATTGTTGGGTATTATAGTCAAAATTGCACTCTTTCGCAATCCCGTCTAACAGTTCAGATATTGATTAGGCCTTGA
>DVEF01000036.1 GCA_015295805.1 Geminocystis sp. M7585_C2015_104
AAAAAAAAAAAAAAAAGACAATTACCATATATAACCCCTCCCCCTCCACAACACAAAATGGATACAATTTTCCTCACCACTTTATCTTTTCACCGACAACAAGACAACAGACAATTTCCTCCCCCGCTGCGGAAATATAGGGGTTTTTATAGGATTGATTGCCGACAACAAGACAAGGAGATAATTTTTACCCATTATCACCCAACTCTTCCCCCGACTAGATAAACAGACGATTTCCTCCTCCGCTTCACCCCCCACTTGGTGACACCATTATCTTATTGCCAAGGAGAAGGTAAGGGGGAAATACCAGTCATGACAGTGTATTCAAACAACCCGTGTAATCCCCCCGCCGGCAGACAAATACAAAATCTCCGCCATGCCACATTCCCACGACTACTCCCCCATAAAATCACTCCCCGCCGACTACAATACAAAGACTATTACTAACCACCACATAACTTTTCGCCAATAGGAAGATAACTGGAAAACCCCCTGCCAGCAATAAGACATAAACACAATTTTTTCCCCACCCGCAACAGGGCAAGGATAAAATCACTGTAGTGGGAAAAAAACATAAAATATCAGTAATTAGAGTTGGCAAAAGGGAAAAATATTCATAGGGCGATGACAAATAAACGAGTATTGTTAATCGGCTATGGGAATACCCTCCGCAGTGATGATGGCGTGGGATATATGGTAGCCTGTCAACTGCAAAGCCAAAATATCCCGGGATTGGAAACTATAGCTACCCTCTCCCTTACCCCCGAATTGAGCGAAAAAATGGCAGAATACCAAACAGTTATCTTTGTCGATGCCTGTGTCAGTCAAGACACACTGACACTCACCAGAATAGAAACCCCCCACCAACCCCCCGACAACTGGCCACATAAACTCACCCCAGCATCACTGCTAAAACTTACTCAATGGATTTACCACAAAACCCCAGACACCTGGATTATAGCTATCCCGGCAAAAAATCTAGACTTCGGCCAGAATATCTCCCAGTGTACCAAAAAACAGGCACAATTGGCCATAGAGCTCGTAAAAAATTTTATATCCCGTCAATAGTTGGCTATGCATGAAATCGGCATCATGGAATCCGCCATCGCCATGGCTATCCAACACGCCAAGGCAGAAAATGCTACCCTCATCACAGAAATAACTATGAGAATAGGAGAAATGTCTGGCGTCTACCCCCCCGCCTTGGAATTTGCCTTCGACGTGGTAGCAAAAAACACCATAGCAGAAAATGCCACTCTCAAAATCGAAACTATCCCCGTCTGCTGCTACTGTGACTCCTGCCAACAAGAATTCTATCCCAGCGACTGGATTTTCGCTTGTCCCCACTGTGGCCAATTGAGCAGTAAAATTCTACAGGGCAAAGAAATTGAGTTAGTCTCCCTCAAAATTGTTAAGTAACTCCCCTGCCACAAAATATCCCCTATGTCAAGTTTTATAGTCCAATTTTAAGAAAAATAAAGAAAAATTAAGAACAATGTTAAGTAATATTACAGAGCAAATACAAGAAAGCCACCCTTGCCTTAAACTCATACCTAAAAAGCACTCATAGAGGACAATAGAGGGAGAACAGTCGTGACAATAAGGGTAGCAGTAGTAGGAGGGGGCCCCGCAGGGGCTTCGGCGGCCGAGGTTTTAGCAAAAGCAGGCATCCAGACCTATCTGTTTGAGAGAAAGCTAGACAATGTAAAACCTTGTGGTGGCGCCATCCCCCTTTGTATGGTGAGTGAATTCGATATACCCCCAGAAATCATCGATAGGCGGGTGCGGCGAATGAAGATGATTTCCCCTTCCAACCTCGAGGTAAATATAGGTGACACACTTAGAGAACACGAGTACATAGGCATGTGCCGAAGGGAGGTGTTGGATAGCTTCCTCCGTAATCGTGCTGCCAAATTGGGCGCTAACCTCATTAATGGTACAGTATTCCAGTTGGATATCCCCACCAGTGACAAAGAACCCTATACTATCCATTATGTGGACCATTCCAACGGCCTGCCCCAAGGGGAAATGAAAACCCTTCAGGCAGACGTGGTTATAGGGGCGGATGGCGCCAATTCTCGTATTGCCAAGGCTATAGGGGCTGGCGACTACAATTATGCCATCGCCTATCAGGAAAGAATTAGGTTGCCAGAAGACAAAATGGCCTACTATGAAGACTTGGCGGAAATGTACGTAGGTAGCGACGTCTCCCCCGACTTCTACGCCTGGGTATTTCCTAAGTATGACCACGTAGCGGTAGGCACGGGCACCATGCAAGCCAACAAGTCCAGAATCAAGGAATTACAGGCGGGTATCAGAAAAAGGGCGGCTAAGCGTCTGGAAGGGGGAGAAATTATTAAAGTGGAAGCCCATCCCATACCTGAGCATCCTCGTCCTCGTCGTGTAGTAGGAAGAGTTGCATTAGTGGGGGATGCCGCCGGTACAGTTACTAAATCCTCTGGAGAAGGGATCTATTTTGCCGCCAAATCTGGTAGAATGTGTGCCCAGACCATTGTGGAAACTAGTAACAATGGGCAAAGAGTCCCCACTGAAGAGGATTTAAAGCAGTACCTTAGACGTTGGGACAAAAAATACGGCCCCACCTATCTCGTTTTAGATATACTCCAGCGTATATTCTATCGCAGCGACGCCACCCGTGAAGCCTTTGTGGAAATGTGCGCCGATTTGGACGTCCAAAGGATTACCTTCGATAGCTACCTCTACAAAACCGTCGTGCCCACCAATCCCCTTGTACAACTTAAAATTACAGCTAAAACTATAGGCAGTCTTCTACGTGGACACGCCCTGGCTCCCTAATCAGAGAACACCGAGAAAATACTTAGAGGTTTCCCGTAGCAGTCAACAGGGAAATCTCTCTATTGGGAGAAAAATGAGTAGGCTTGTATCCACAATTGGGGCAAAAACCTCCATAACAAGACAACAGGAAGGAGAGACTGTCTATCTCTAGGGATACTAGGAAAGGAGACTTTCTACTACTGTCAGAAGATAGGAGGATGACGGGTGACTATATACAGGGGGATAGGAACTTATTATAAAAAGACGCCAATATGATAGGTTACTGCCAAAAGGGGGGTTTTCTCTCACCATCTATCAGAAGACAAAGGGATGATGAGTGGCTATTTCCCCAGGAAGAAACTTTATAATAAAATCCCCTATCGGGAGACAACAGACAACAATAAAATGAGTTGCCATCCGGAGGAGACTTTAGATTTTATCAGAAGACAAGAATATAAGGGGTTGCTAGCCACGGAAAGTTGTATTTTAACCCCAGAAGGGAAAAGGATGACCAGGGTATATTATCTCTTAAAAGACAGGAATATGACCAGTTGCCCCCTTTTTGACTTGTCACTGACAATCCGACAAACATCTTCTTAACAGACAGTGATTTGATGATTTGCCGCATACAGGAGTCTAAAAATTGGCAAGATGATGGCCATTTTCCCATACAATATTTTTACACAAGGGGGTAAGAAGATTTTTCCTTAAAGCATGGAGACAAAAACACTCCCCACTCACTGGGGAGACTTTCTCTTAATAAAAGGACAAGAATATTATTATACTGAGTCTTACCCGGTTTTACCATCAGGATAAAAGGGGGATAATGAGTTGCCATCCTGGAAAAGACTGTGTCTTCCTGTCAGAAACGGTTATTAGTAGCTATAGACAAAAAACGAGAATATAAGGGGTTGCTATTTGCAGGGGGGGGGAAAACGACTATCTTACCATCAGAGGAAAGAAGGGTTATAAATGGTTATAGACGGGGAGGAATTTTTATTTATCATAAGGCAAAAAAATAAGAGGATACTTGTTATTAACAGACGAGAAAACAATAAATTGCCATCCACCATAGCCAATAAGGGAATAGAAGAAAGCGCCTCCCATTAGTCAGTTGGTTAGAAAGGCATTCTTACAGTCCAGTTTAGTTGGTGTTTTCATACCCCCACCACAGGCGGCAAACGGAAAACGGGGGAGAATTTTCTCAAAAACATTAAAATCCCAGCAGCCAAATCTCATCTCCAACACTGGCGTTTCCCCAAAGTCAGAGGCAACTAATTCCCATAACCCTGTTTTATGGGAGTTTGTCTTTAATACCCTTCATACACCCCATCTTCCGGGGGCTTTCTAACAATTCAGTTAATGATTAAAATAAATAATCCCGGCATCCTCCATCCATCCCGGTTAAAATACAAGAGGGTAATGAGAAACCATTGACAGTAGCAATAAATACCCCCCTCGGTTTTTGTTAAGGTTTCTGTTTAATAGTTAGTCAGGCGAGAAAATCCTTCCGGTTTCCAAACCCTTTCCAATAATAAAACCCTAGCACAAAAGTGCAGAAGCTCTCCCCTTTACCCTTGACAAAACCCCTTCCCCGTGCTATCATTGAGGCAAAGGGCTGCGGGGGCGAGGGGACAGATAGGTAGGCGGCAGGTGAAGAGACTGCCAAAACACTTGGGCAGGGAACTTTTTAAATAAAAAAATTTAGCAATAATTAATGAAGGGAGTTTGGGGTAATAGGGGGGGAGGAA
>DVEF01000037.1 GCA_015295805.1 Geminocystis sp. M7585_C2015_104
CCAAGTCGAAACGTTCTGGGAGGTTGTAGTCTACTTGTACTGTACCAAGCTGCCACTCTCTCTCAAGGGCATCCTGGAAGATAAAGTCCAGTTTAGGGCCATAAAAGGCCGCCTCTCCGGGGGCTTCAAAATACTCCATTCCTAGGTGTTGGACGGCGTTACGGATGGCACTTTCCGCCTTTTCCCATATCTGGTCGCTACCTATGTACTTATCAGAATTCGGGTCCCGGAAACTGAGACGAGCCTTGAATTTATTGAGACGCAAAACTTTGAACACATATAAAATCAAATCAACCACATTGAGAAACTCCGACTCCAGCTGCTCGGGAGTTACAAAAATATGAGAGTCATCAACGGTAAAGCCCCTAACGCGGGTAAGTCCCCCCAATTCCCCCGACTGTTCATAACGATACACAGTGCCAAATTCCGCCAGACGCATGGGCAAATCCCGCCAGGAGCGAATTTGACTTTTGTATATTTGGATGTGGAAGGGGCAGTTCATGGGTTTGAGGACAAAGCCTATTTCCCTGAGAGCGTCTTCTTCACTTTCCGCCATCATGGGGAACATATCCTCCTTGTACTTTTGCCAGTGGCCAGAGGTTTTAAATAGCTCCACCTTGGCAATATGAGGGGTGACCACTGGAAGATAGCCCCTTTTGATTTGTTCTTGTCTTAAAAACTCCTCTAGGGTGTGACGAAGGATAGTACCTTTTGGCGTCCACAAGGGCAATCCCGGGCCTACAGAATCGGCAAAAATAAACAGTCCCAATTCCTTCCCCAGCCTGCGATGGTCTCGTTTTTGAGCCTCTTGTTTACGTCTCTTGTATTCTGCCAGTTGTTCTGGGGTTTCCCAGGCAGTACCATATATTCTCTGTAACTGTTTATTCCTAGCATCGCCGCGCCAATAGGCCCCCGCCACAGACTCCAATTCGATGGCCTTAGGATTCAACTCCCCAGTGTTTTCTAAGTGAGGCCCAGCACACAAATCCCACCACTCATCCCCAATATGATAAATGGTGATAGGCTCTTCCTTAATGCTCTCCAAAATTTCCAGCTTGTAGGGCTCGTTTATTTGACGGATACGGGCTTCTGCCTCCTCTCTAGTTACCTCCTCTCTAATAACAGGCAACTTGCGGTTGATTATCTTAACCATTTCCTTTTGAATCGCCTTCAAATCCTTCTCTGTCAGAGGTTCAGGCAGGTCAAAATCATAGTAAAATCCAGTTTCAGTCCAGGGGCCTATAGTGACTTGGGCATGGGGGTAGAGTTTTTGCACTGCCATTGCCATTACATGGGAGGCGGTGTGGCGAATTCTCTTCAGTCTCTCTGATTCACTAGTGCGAGGCAGTTTGATCCCTTCGTTTTGCATGATAAAGATTAGCTTGACTCCAACTAGTAATTGCTATCTTTCTGTTGATCTTATCCAAAATTGCTACTAGTTAGAGAAGTCCCCCACAACACCAAGTCCAAATACAATAAAGAAAAAAAAAAAATGAAAAAAATGAAGAGGAAAAGAGGAAATCAAGGAAGAAAATCGAAAAACAAAAAGCTCGACGGAAAAGGGATTAGGAGAGCCAGCCCTTGAGACGTCGGGCTACCTGTGGCCTCCTCAACTTACGCATAGCCTTAGTTTGTATTTGTCTCACTCTTTCTCTAGACAAGTCAAAAATCCTACCAACCTCTTCAAGGGTGTGAGCTTTAGAACTATTCAAACCGTAGCGCAAAATGATCACTTCTTTCTCCCTTTCACTCAAAACATCACTAAGCACAGAGACAAGTTCCTGGTGTAACATAGACTCGTTGATTTTCTCCTCGGGGGAAATGGTGTTAGGATCTTCTAACAATTCCATTAACTCTGTGTCTTCCCCCTTACCCACCCTGTGATTAAGGGATAGGGATTGTTTCTTCAGTTGTAATAACTGTTGTAGTGCTTGAGTTGTAACCCCCATCTCCTCGGCTATTTCAGCCTCTGTGGGTTGTCTTTGCAATCTTTGTTTCAAAGTTCGTTGAGCCTTTTTGAGTTTGTTGAGTTTTTCAACTATGTGAATGGGAAGACGGATAGTGCGGGAGTCATTGGCAATAGTGCGGGTTATGGCCTGTCGAATCCACCAGTAGGCATAGGTGGAAAACTTGTAACCCTTGTTGGGGTCAAATTTCTCGGCGGCGCGATTCAAACCAATAGCCCCCTCCTGAATCAAGTCCAAAAAGGGGACACCGCGATTCAAATAACGTTTAGCAATGGACACCACCAGCCGCAGATTGGAGCGAATCATTTTCCTCTTGGCAATCCTGCCCTTATACAGGCGACTCTCCAACTGCCGTTCATTTTCCAGCCCCATTGCCCTGGCCAATTCTAATTTAGTGGGAGTCCTCTCCAACTGACGGTGTAATTCCTGTTGTTTCTCCTCACACTCCGTCAAGAATTTGACCGCTTGGGCCAGACTCAACTCCTCCTCGGGGGTCAAGAGGGGGTAACGGGCCATTTCCTTGAAAAATGACCCCACGGAGTCTTCCACCCCCCTTCTTCTTCTGCCGGAGGAGCCCTCCTCTTCCTCATCCTGGGAAAAATAGGCCATGACTTTGTTCAAGTCTTCCTCTTTTTCCCGGAATAATTCTTCGGGGCCGAAGTCTGCAGTACCGCTGGTTGGATTCATGTGATAACTCCTCTTTTTAGTACTCTCCGGTTTGCCATCACTGCCCTTCCCCCGTACCGTTTTTTACTTTATTTTCTTGTAATTCTCAATACACAATCTTGGTACTAGGAGCAGTGACAACAAACCAACTTCTAATTTAACTGAAAGTTCGAGCCCCCGACCAGGATTGGGCTCGGTTTTATATATTCTTTTAAGATTTTCTAAACAATGGGTCAAAGCCCTCAACAACAATTCTACCTTTTCTTTTAACACCAATGAGGTCAACATGGGGCGATTTATTATTTTTCTTAACAAGAATTTATCCATTTTAACTATTTGTTTACAAAGCCATCATTCTCACCCTTGATTACCAATAACCCCCAGAAGGGATGGGGGAATAATTAAGAAAATATTAAAAACCCTTCCAGGGGAAACTAGGGAAAAAGAAGAAGATTAGACTATAATAACCATTGCCAGTAAGGGAGGGAAAATGTATATGGGAAAGCTAGAAACAATTGTAACAGCAGACGGCTCAAAAACTTTTTATTCGGAGGAGTTTGGCGAAACCTTCCACACCAAATATGGGGCAAAAAGCGAGGCGGAAATAACCTACATCAAAGGATGTCGCCTACCAGAAAAATTCCACAAGCAAAAACAAATTAAGATTCTGGATATTTGCTATGGACTGGGATACAATACGGCCGCAGCCATTGACTACCTTTTCACTTTTTATCCCGAGTCCCATTTGGAAATAATTGCCTTAGAATTAGATGAAACAGTACCCCGCCAAGCATTGGATTTTGGTTTATTGTCTCCTTGGCCTCCGGAAATTTCTTACATCCTGACAACCCTAGTTGAAAAGAAACAAGTAATAACCCCCAACTTAAACATAACTTTAATTATTGGAGACGCCAGACAAACTATTCAATCTGTGGTAGCTAAAAATTGGCTAGCAGATGCCGTTTTTTTAGACCCCTTTTCTCCCCCTAAATGCCCCCAACTTTGGACGGTGGAATTCTTGTCCCTAGTGGCCAATTGTCTTGATTTTAACGGAATAATTGCTACCTATTCCGCAGCAGCGGCTGTGCGTAATGCCCTGCAAATAGTCGGATTAAATATAGGTGTAAATTTTTGTGTAGGGAGACGTACACCGGGAACAATAGCTAGTTATAACAAAGAATTATTGCCCCCATTGTCTCAGATGGAACTGGAACATCTTAATACCAAGGCGGCCGTGCCCTATCGCGACCCCTGCCTAAGAGATAGCCGGGAAATTATAATAGAAAGACGCAGGAAAGAACAACTACTAAGTAGTTTGGAAACAACAAGTAAGTGGAGAAAAAGGTGGTTCTCCCAAGAAAAATACGTAAATTAACTGATGGATAATGGAGAAGAAAAGATAAAAATAAGACTGAGGGCAAATCGTGTAGGGGCGATTGGCAACTATGATTCCATGCCAACATTTACAAAAATTAAGCACAACAGAAATAAAAACCCACCCCGCTATAGTAGCCAAAATCATGGTGGTGGACGAAAACCCCCTCAGTCTACTACATGCTGTAGAGCTACTCCAATATCAAGGCCATGAGGTAATTGAAGTGGACGACAGCACGAAGGCCATGCAAACTGCCCTCCAGCAACAACCGGATGTGATTATCGCCGAAGAGTCAATGCGAGGAAAAGACGGCCTACAGTTGGCAAGGAATCTAAAGTCTGACCCTAATACCCGTTATATACCCCTCATTATAACATGTCTGGAGGAGAATCCCCACCTGCGTCAAAAAGCCCTGAAAATAGGAGTAGAAGAAATAATTGTTAAGCCACTGGATGGAATTTCCCTCTATCCAAAACTCAAAAACCTGATTCAACAAAAACGGCTGCAAGATACACTAAATCAAACCCAAAAGGTGTTACTCACCCTAGCCTTGATGAATGAGGTGAGGAGTGGCTACGATACTGACAGTTGCCTCCAACTGGCAAATCTGGCAAGGGGTTTTGGGGAATATTTACAGTTGTCTGAAACTGACATTGAAGACTTGGTTTATGCCGCCTATCTTCATGATATTGGCACATTAACTATCCCAGACCATATACTATTAAAATCAGAACCACTGACAGCGGCAGAAAGAGAAATTATACATCAGCATGTAATAGTAGGTGAAAATATCTGTAAATCCCTCAGTCACCGCCCAAAATTGCTAGAAATAATCCGTCACCACCATGAAAGATGGGATGGTAGTGGCTACCCCGACAAGTTAGTAGGGGATGAAATACCCTATCTGGCCCAGGTATTTCAGATGGTGGACATCTACTACGCCTTAACCCACAAACGTCGTTACAAGCCAGCCTATACCCCGGCTACATCTCTAGCTATTATGGCTGAAGAGGTAAAGAGAGGATGGCGAAACCCACAACTGTGGCAGAAATTTTATGACTTCATCACCCGCCATTTTCCCCCGGAAAAAGAGAGTGACTCTTGATTGCCGCCAGTTTCTGTTGGTAAAGTTCAGCAGTGCTCTTATCCCCTAGAATTAGACTGTAGGTAGCCAGCTTCTGATATACTGTTCCCTCCTCTTCCCCCAAAGACAACAATTGCCTATAATACCCTATGGCTTCCCTGTAAGAGCACTCTTTTTCTGCTATCGCCGCTAACTGTTTAATCGTCCAATAGTCACCGGGTTTGATTCTCAACGCCTCCTGGTAACTACACTTAGCATAGCACCACTGGTCTAACTGTTGACGACAGAATCCCTGCCAATAGTAACTCCAATAGTCTCTAGGACGCAGTCGTAAACATTTGTTAAGATAATCCAAAGCCACAAGGTATTTCTTCTTGGAAATATTGACTCTAGCTAGACGATAATTAGCCCAATAATCATCTGGTTTAGCAGTTAAAGCCTTAAGGAAACAGAATTCCGCCTCTTGTAGCTTGTCCAGTTTATCTTGTAGTAGGCAACCCCATTCATACCATCCCCAATAATTGTCTGGCTTTATCTGGCAGGCGACTCTCCAACTGGTTACTGCCTGGGAGTAATCTCCCATCTCTTCTAAAACCTTGCCGCGATAATACCAGGCATAATAGTCCTCAGGATAGTATTCT
Organism: Geminocystis sp. M7585_C2015_104; assembly: GCA_015295805.1. Classification (NCBI taxonomy): domain Bacteria; kingdom Bacillati; phylum Cyanobacteriota; class Cyanophyceae; order Chroococcales; family Geminocystaceae; genus Geminocystis; species Geminocystis sp. M7585_C2015_104. The sequence continues at coordinate 5,734 of DVEF01000037.1, forward strand.
ATTGCCTTGTTGTAACAGAATAAAGCCTCCTGAAGATAACCGTCACGCCTAAATTCTTCCCCCTTTTGATACCATTGTCTGTAACTGTCTGGGCGACACTCTAACAAGATACAGCTACTCATTACCCCCATTGTCTTTACTTTCTTCCCTTAGGATTCTGGCCCTTAACCCCCCTAGCGGGGCAAGTAGATTTCTGAGCCTACAATAATATTGTAGCGATTTTCCTCAACAATTTATGTTATCTTCAGATTATAGGAAAAGGAAAGGCAAAAAGGTTAATGGTTGGGAATGATTTGTCGGTAAAACCCATACTCATAGTGGAATGTGGCAGTTGGAAAAAAACTTTTTTTCTGGATAGAAATATTCATTCTTTGGGCAGGAATTCCACGAATACTATCTTTTGTCACCACCGCATAGTGTCCCGTATCCATGCCCATCTTATCCGACTTCAATATCAAAACATGTTGAATCCCCAAGAAAAAAATAGTGTTTTCTGGATAGTAGATGGGGATTTTCTAGGCAACAGAAGCACCAATGGTATTTATGTTAATGGACGGAAATGCACCTGTGCCTTGTTGTCACCAGGGGATATTATTTTTTTGGGGGGAATGGATGTAAAGGCGAAATACGACTTGTTTAATCCCAAGGATAAGAGTTTCTACAGTGGTTCCAACCGTAAAAATGACGACAGTTTCAGTTTAGAAAACCTCGCAAATGCCAAGGGCTATGACCCCTATATTCTATCAGAAATTAGCGACGAAAGGCTGGAATTTTTTGAGATAGTATCCCAGGGAATTATTCTGGCAAACCTAGATGACAATAAGATTATTAGGGCCAACAGTAGTTATTGTTCACTCTCCGGTTACACTCCAGCGGAAATTACCAGCATAAAGTTGACAGAAATAGAATTATTAGAAAGGGAAATATTCGCCTACAATAACCTTGTGCTGAAGAAACATCCAGTGGCAGGGTATCGAGAGTCTTTTCATATAGGCAAAAACAAAAAACCATTCCCAGTAGTTGTTAAATCTGTGCCGGTTAACTACAATGGCAAAATATGTGTCTTGATGTCTGTGGAGGATGTGAGTCAAGTCAGGAAACTGGAAGAGGTTTTAAAATACCAAGTGTGTCATGACTCTCCTACCAACTTACCTAACAAAAATCTTCTGGAGAAACAATTCGCCTGGCTATCAGGATTCAACAGTGTTAGTTCCAATAAAATAGCAGTCATCAGAATAAAAATAAACAACTGGCTAAAAATTGCCAACGAAATCGAGGATGGAGAAAAGGGAGTTTATGATAAAACAATACAGACGTGGATAACCGTCCTAAAAGAGTCTTTATCCTCCCTAGATTGTCTAAGCCGCTACTCGGAGGATGAATACATAATCCTAAAAGAAGAAGTTAGGAATAAAGAGGAAGTGGAAAATATTATTCAGAAACTATTGAAAAGAATAGAAACACCAATTGTCGTCGACAACAAGACTATTATTTTCAGCGTAAATATGGGAATCTCTATCTACCCTGATGACGGAAAAACTCTGCCTGAGTTGCTAAAAAATGCAGGTAAAGCCTTGGATTTCAGTTACAACTACTCAGGGAATAGTTATATCTACTATCAGGAGATTTTGAACGAGCACAAATATCGCCAAAAGGTGAATAGTTTTGTTATCTCCGCCATAGAAAGAAATAATTTACAGTTGAGATATACCCCCATTGTCAATGCCAAGACAGGAAATTTACACGGATTTACCACCCAACTGGGAATAGAAACAGAAACCGAATTCATATCTGAAATTGAAGTTTTAAAGGCCATAAGGGAAGTAAACAGCGACGCCAAGGTATTAAAATGGTGTTTAAAGGAAGTTATTAGAGACTATCAATCCTGGCAGGGAATTAACAGTGGCGGGGGATGGGATTTGAGGGTTAACATCAAAGTGTTGCTTTCCACCCTATTTAACCCCCACACGGTCAGCCTTATAAACGACTTACTATCCGAGGAAGAAAACTATCTGCCTATAGAATTAGACTTAGTCTGTCAACCACTTTCATGGGGCAAAAAAGAAATAGAAACCAAGGGAAGTTTCCTGAAAAATCTACCCCTGGATGTCTGTCTATGGGATATGGCATTCGGCGAAACTTTCCAGGCAATGTTAGATGTTTTAAGGGTTAAGCGAATAAAAATCCCCCCCTCCTTAGTGGAAAGTATGCAGTTGGACCCCCATGCGAAAATAACAGTATCTGGTATTATAAAATTGGCCAATTCCCTGGGGTTGGAGGTGATAGCCGAGGGGGTAAATAATCCAACACAGAGGGAGATACTTCTAAGTCTTGGTTGCGAAAAGATGCAAGGAGATGTTTTTTATACCCCTCTTTTATCCTGTGAAGTAGGCAGTTTCTGTAGACAAAACTTTGCTAAATTAATTTCCTCTTAAACTTATCAAGTCTATAAAGTGAAAAAGAGAATTAAAATCCCCTCCTTCCTCCTTGTCATCCCTATGGCATATTGTTTAGGCAGCATGGCTTTGTGAAATTTCAAATGCCATTTCTTTGAAGACCATAAACCAGTATAATCCTAAAGCTCCAGCCATTTTTGAACCACAAACACAATCAAGAAGACAAGACATTTGGCCAACAAAAATAGTACAATTCTATCAGTCTCTACTTTTAATCGTTTAACCCGTAAGCCACAACCAGTAAATAGGTGTAAGAATAACGGGTAAAGACATCAGCAAATATGAGTGAAAACAAGTTGGAAAAAACAATACACCCCCTGACAGACTTTGTGGGGGAAGAAGAAATTAATCACCCCGATGCTAATAAAGTTACCTACTACTATGAAGGGATTTGTCCAAAAACCGGGAAAAAACTAAAACTACCACGCACAGTTTTAGCAGAAAAAATAGCCCTAAGTCTATGTCGACAGTTAGACGAAGCTAATCTGAAAGTGGCTAAAGGTAAGATGATAGGCATTCTAATTGTCAAAGATACAGAGGGAAACATGGGGGTTATAAAGGCTTTTTCCGGCTTCTGGAATGGGAAAAGAGAAAAAACAGGATGGGTGAGTCAAATACCCTCTTCCTCCTTGTTGCGTTTCGCTGAAAAAGTGACACTCAAGGAATTAAATGAGATAAAATGGCGGATTATTGAGTTAGAGAATTTACCAGTCCGTCGTGATTACGAACAATTAAACCAACAATTTCAACAAGAATGGGAAGAGTTAAGAAAACTGCACCGCCAGAAAAAAGAAGAAAGAGATAGAAAGAGAGAGGCTATAAGAAATTCGTCATTGCCTAGGGAACAAATCGAGCAAAAAATATTACAATTAGACAATGAAAGCAGGAAAGATGATTGGGAAAGAAGGAAATTTAAGCAAAAATGGAAAGAAAAATTAGAACCTTTAAAACTAGAAATAGGTAAGGCGGATGCAGAAATAATGGAGTTGAAAAGCAAAAGGAAAGAACTGTCAAGAAAACTACAGAAACAAATGCAAATAGGTTACACCATAACCAACTTTGCAGGCGAAAGCCTGAGTGTAGGCAGAATCTTGGGGAAAGAATTTATACCTACGGGCACGGGAGACTGTTGCGCGCCAAAACTACTCCACCATGCGGCTGTTAACCAATTGACTCCTATTGCCATGGCTGAGGTATGGTGGGGGGAAACATCCCCCAATGGGGAAAAGGTAGCAGGAAAATTCTACCCAGCTTGTAAAGAACGTTGCCAACCTCTGTTAGGATTTCTACTATCGGGCCTGTCTAATCTTTCCCCTTTGCCAAAACAATACCCCCCTCTTTCCATCCCCACTATCTATGAAGATGAGTATCTTTTGGTGGTAGACAAGCCAAGCGGTTTACCTTCCGTGCCAGGTAGGGGTATTGAGCATTATGATAGTGTAGTAGCCCGTCTTTCAAGGAAACCTGGTTACGAAGAGATTACAGCGGTACATCGGTTAGACAAAGACACCTCGGGAATATTAGTCCTAGCCAAGAAGAAAGAAATTCTTGGTTGCCTACAAAAACTATTTGCCAACAGACAGGTGGAAAAGATATATGAGGCAATCCTAGACGGGGTTATTGACAGTAAAGAGGGTATAATTAGTTTACCACTGTGGGCAAACCCCCTAACAAGTCCAAGACAAGAGGTTAACTGGCTAAAAGGCAAACCCAGTATTACCAGTTACCGTCTCCTGGAAGTTACCTCCTCCGAAACACGTTTGCAATTAATACCCTATACAGGGAGGACTCACCAGTTGAGGATACATTGCGCTTCCGGCTTGGGGGTAGCCATCAAGGGAGATAGGATTTATGGCAGGAAAGACGATAATTCTCCGCGATTATACCTTCATGCCAGAGAGATTAGATTTTTACACCCAGCTACTGGCGATTGTCTCCACCTGAAAACTACCACCCCTTTTTGAGGGATTTGAGAGAGAAAAACCATCACAGTAGGGAAATTAAATTTCCTCCACCACCCTACTAGCAGGTGTCAGCCTTGAGGGAGGATTGTTATACCAGAAAGATAAAACTCCCCTTTATAGCCACTCACTGGCAATTGTTTCCACCTAAAAAGTACTAACGGCATGAAGGATTATTAGCCTGTGTGGTTTAATAGATGGAATAGAACTTACAGCAGGAGGCTTATGAGTAAGAAGATTCTGTTACTTGCCGGAGATTTTGTGGAAGACTATGAAGTTATGGTGCCATTCCAGGCACTACAAATGCTAGGATACCAGGTAGATGCCGTTTGTCCAGGGAAAAAAGCGGGAGACACAGTAAAAACTGCCGTGCATGACTTTGAAGAGGGAGATCAAACCTATAGTGAGAAACTGGGGCATTATTTCCAGTTAAACGCCGATTTTGACAAAATTAACCCCAATGATTATATAGGCCTAGTAATCCCCGGGGGAAGGGCACCAGAATATCTCCGTCTCAACAGCAGGGTAGTAGAGATTGTAGAGCATTTTGTGAACAACAACAAACCCATAGCCGCCATCTGCCATGGATTGCAGTTGTTGGCAGCCACCAATTCAGCCTTAAAGGGCAAAAAATGCACTGCCTATCCCGCCTGTAGTGTAGAAGTAAAACTAGCCGGTGGGGACTATGTTAGTGTACCATATGAGGAGGCAGTAGTAGACGGAAATATAGTAACCGCACCCGCTTGGCCAGCCCATCCCCGTTGGTTGGCGGAATTTATTAAAATTTTAGGAGCCAAAGTAGAAATTTGACCCCTCTGTGGTGGCGTTTGGGAGTTGAATAGGGAAGTCGTTACCCTGCCTTTCCCTTTGTCATATTCCCCTATTTTTCTCCCACTTTATACAAGACTAGATTATAATTACCCCCCCTTAAGAGTATAACCTCCCCCATTTGTCTACCACTATGGACTAAATGAAAATTTTCCCCCAGCTACCGGTGTTTTTGTCTGCCTTTTCCCGTAGACTATAATTCCCTTTTCATCACACTTTCTTGCCTGCCATTGTAAACTACAATCCCCCTTATCACTACATCTTCTTGTCTGTCTTCCCCCGCAGACTATAATTTTAATCTATTCCTGTTGCCCCCTGCTGTCTGCCAGCGGGATATAGTCTTCTTTTTGCCATATACCCTCGCCCCTGTCTTTATCCCACTGTAGACTAAACTATAATTTCTCCCTTGCCACCATTTTTCTCTTCGTTTCTCCCTCCCACAGTAGAAATTCACCATAAGTATGGTAGAAATCTTCCGGGGAAATTTCTAATATTTTTCATGAAGTTTCAAATCTATTTCCAACTGGGGATGTTGACAAAACCGGGAATATTTACAGTAAATATACAAAATGGTGTAACAGTTGCCTGGCGCGGTAAGGGGATTTAACATGCATGTGCGAGGTAATAGCGGCATTATAACCGAATTCCGGGTTGTATTCCCTCTCCATGTTGATGGAGTTTAAATACCTCAACATTCAACAAATTTTCCTGAGAGCAATTCTGGATTTTTATAGTAAATTCCCGCCCCTTATGAGAGAAACAAAACTAATATAAAAATCGTCAACTTCCTCTAGATATAAGCTCAATTCTATGTCAGAAAAAGTGCCAGTATAGGGATAAGAAGAGCTAAACTGTTTAGCAAGCTAGACAGGAAAATAGATAATGTGGGGCAAAAAGTGGAAAGAATCCAGCAATGCCTCACTGAAGTTAAGACTGAAGTGGGAAGGCTAAAAGTGTAAAACCAGTGCACCAAAGAGATGATGTAAATAAACGCTTTGAAGAGGTAAAAGGGGGTTTTTAGGGAGTAAACAGTAAGATAAATCCAATAATCATAGGATTTCTGGGAATAGTAAGGGTATTAGTCACAGGCTAGCTATGAATATTTCCCACCACCAGCCCCCTTGTAGTCCTTATGCTGGGTTTGGCTACAATAAATGAGTGAAATGGGTGACAGGAAAAGCACATGAGCAGTATAGTTGTAGTAAAAAATCTCAAAAAAAAATACGGTCAAATAGAAGCCCTCAAAGGTATATCCTTTACAGTAAACAGGGGAGAAATATTTGGTATATTAGGACCTAATGGAGCGGGTAAGACAACGACAATAAGATGTATCACCACCCTGGCAAAACCAGACGAGGGGGAGATTTGGATAGATGGGGTTTCGGCAATAAGTCAGCCAAGAGTGGTTAGAGAGAAAATAGGTTATGTAGCACAAGAGGTGGCATTAGATAAGATCTTAACTGGAAGGGAATTGTTGAGTTTACAGGCAAGTCTATACCATCTGCCTCCAGAAACTGCCAGGGAGAGGATAAATGAATTAATACAGCTTTTGGGATTACAAGAGTATGCATCCCGTCAGACAGGCACCTATTCTGGGGGTATGAAAAAACGTTTAGACTTGGCGGCAGGCTTGCTACATAAACCCCAAATATTGATTTTAGATGAGCCTTCGGTGGGATTAGACATTGAAAGTAGAAAAATAATTTGGGATTTCCTGCGACAGTTAAGCCAAGAAGGCACTACTGTTATACTCACCAGCCACTACCTGGAAGAAATTGATGCTTTAGCAGACCGTCTTGTTATTATTGACCAAGGTAGAGTAATTGCAGAAGGCACTCCCTCTGATTTAAAAGACAGAATAGGAGGGGAGCGTGTTACTGTGAGAATTAGAGAGTTTACACCGGCTGAGGAAGCGAAAACAGCAAAAGAAAAGCTATCTCAACTGCCCTTTGTCAAGGAGATTATTATAAACGCTGCTGAGGGGAATTCCCTAAATCTAATTGTAACACCAGGAAATAATGCCCTCACCACCATAGAAAAAACACTAACGGAGATGAATCTACCTGTTTTCAGTATTAGTCAATCCCGCCCCAGTTTGGATGACGTGTATCTGGCGGCAACGGGGAAAACACTACTACAGGCGGATATAGAGGCGATGAGTATGAGGGATTTGAAAGCAGAAAAGAAACAAGCCATGACAGCCGGTTAATTCTATTTGCCTAGACTGTGTTTTAACCAATCTACCAGACTCACACCACCCCAAACAGTAGCCATGATGATAGAGGTGGAAACAATCCCCGCCAACAGGCAAATTGTCAACCCCGCCAAGACAATAAAGCCATCATCCTCCTGTAAACCGAAGGCAGTGACAAAAATCCCCATTGCCGGCGCCGTGTTGGTGCCAGGAATGGGTATCATCATAGAAATGGCCATTAAGGCAATAGCCAGTCCAATTATGACTCTCATTCCCCAACCCGTACATACATGGGTTAGACGGGGTTTAGTGATAGTCTCCAGACGACGTAGCCAGGGTATTGCCAACTCCACAAATTTACGGGCCGTGTCAGTCTTCATTTTACCCGAGAGCATTTTATTGGGCAACCAGGGGATAGAGGCACCGGCTATGAATTGAATTGCCAGAAGGAATATAACAATGCCAAAGGGGGTGGAGTAACCCGGTGCGGGTAGTGGCAGTGCGGAGGGGAGGGAAAGAATGACAAACAGGAAACCAAACAGTCTTTCCCCGGCTATTTCCAATACCTCCTTTAAAGAGACAGTTTCCCCCCTCTTTTGGGAGAAAAAATAGTCTTTCAACTCTTCAGACAGTTTTTTCATAGTTGGTAACCGGTTGTCTCTAGGATTGTACCATTTCCACCCTCACCTGACTTTTTTCATCCACCCATGCCAGGTAACTAATACCCTCCTGTTTAGCATATTGTCGAATCTCCCCTGGGGTGCGCATTTTCAACTCCAATTCTACCCTAACCATGTGGGGTGCGCGACGTAAAGTTTGGGCGTAGGCAAAAGCTTGTTTTGAAGCCTGTTGTGAGGTAGGGATAACAAGCCAATCACTGGGGGGTATAGTTTTCGGCAAATTGGGATTATCTCGAAGGCAGTGATGCAAATCCTCGATATTAAAACAAAAACCGATACCCGGAGATGGTTTCTTCTCAGGATGATAAAGGGCTAACAGTTGATCATACCTTCCCCCTTGCCCCAGTACATAGGGTTTGTTGTCCATTACTTTTATCACTACAAAAACAATACCTGTGTAGTAATCGAAGGATTTTACCAGACTCAAGTCTAAGATGATGGGGAAAGAGTTGTCAGTGGTGTGATATATCAACTCCATCAGGGATTCCAGATGACTAATAGCCTTAGCCGCCGACGAAGCCAAATCCCACTGAGACAGTTTCGCCAACACTTCAATAGGGTTACCACGCAGGTCAAACAGTTGTAGTGCCTTTTGTTTTAAATGAGGTTCCAAATCTAATTTTTCCAGGGTAACCCTATCCAGATGGGCGAGACAACGACGGATTTGAGGGCGTTGGGGGAGAGGAAAAATCTCCAGGAGGGAGTTGGTTAGGCCAGCATCTCCCAGGAGTAATTGCCAGTCTGTAATGCCCAGATATTCCAAACAATCCTTAAGAAGGAGTAGAATTTCAGCATCAGCCAAGACGCCGTCAACAAATAACAACTCCACCCCAGCCTGATAAAATTCTAATTGTTTTCCATGATGACCTGCGGGAGGATTACGAAAAACGTTAGCACGATAGCAGAGTCTTTGGATAGAATGGTTTTTAAGGCGGTTGACTGCGGCCCTAGCGATGGAGGCAGTTAATTCTGGGCGTAATCCCAACCTGCCTTCACCGGCATTCTCCAGCTGGATTATCATTTCCGGTTGAATCGCACCACCAGCCAGGAGGGTATCCACCCATTCTATAGTGGATGTGACTATGCGTTTATAACCCCAACGTTGAAATACCTCCTGAAGACGATCGTTTATCCAACTCTTTTGCGCCACTTCCAGGGGTAGTAAATCCCTCGCCCCTGCTGGTGCTTGATGAATCATAACAGGGGATTATATAATGACCTTGCGGGACTAATTTTACCACAGGGGGATACCAAAAATCTTGGGGGGTTCTTTTTTCTTCTTATCCTTATCCTCCTTCTTATCCTTTTTGGCATCTGGTTTTTTGGCATCGGCTTTGGCGGCGGCGGTTTTGTCTTTTTCCTTCAACTCCTGTTGGGCTTGTTTTACAGTAGGATTATTGGCGTCTAGAGATAGTGCCTTGTTTATATGGATACGGGCGTAGGGGAGGTTGCCCTGTTTAAGATACACGCTTCCTAGTAGGGCATGAGCCATGGCACTATTAGGCTCTAGTTTAACAGCCTCCCGCAGGTCGAACATAGCGGCTTCCAAGTTGTTTTCTTGGAGATGTTTTTGGGCACTAGCAATCAACTTATCCAGACGGGATACAGGGGTTTTCTCCTGTTTTTCGGGAGAGGGGGTTGCGGCCCTGGCCACAGTTGTGGTAGAATCCGGGACAGTGACAGTGGGAGTGGTGCCCATAATTTTGCCCAACTCCTCCCGTTTTTGCCGCAACAGATATACCAGATTCAACTCGCTGAGGATGGCAATCTTCAGGTGTAGTTTGCTTAAATCCTGATACTGCTCCTGAGCAATTTTCTCCACAGCCTCCTTATATATTTTATCCAGATTGGTAGTCTCTTTAAGCAGTTTTTTGGCCAATTCGCTACTAAGGGTGATACGATCTATTTCGGGGGCCAATCTATAGGCCAATTCTGAGAATATCAACTGACACTCCCTCCGCAATTTATCCTTGTATAGGTTTTCATAGGCAGGGTTTACCAGTTTGGAGAGGATACTGCTGGCTAGTGCCTTTTCTTCCCTACTTTTAGACTGGTTGGTATCTGGGTGGAGTTGATAGGCTAGTTTGAGATAACGAAGACGGATGTCTTTTGGGGAGGCGGAAATAGGCATCCCCAAGATGGCATAATAGTCCTTGACATCGTATTGGAAGAGGCCACCCTTCAAATCAGAAATTAGCATGTTCATGGGATAATACCTACTAAGGGACTGTGGGGCTTATTTCTATTGATAACACATAAGGGGGGAGCATTTGTGATAGGATTATTTATTTAAAGGAAAAGGCTGGGTGCCTAGGGGTGTTTTGTAAAGCCCGGACTAATTCTTCGTGAATATAACCATTGGTAGCCACAATTCTACCACTAAATAGGTCAAAAGGGGAGCCATCGTAGGCAGAGACTTTGCCACCGGCTTCTTGTAGTATAACAACACCGGCACACAAATCCCATGGACTTAACCCCCTTTCCCAGTAACCATCTAGTCTACCGGTAGCCACATCACACAAATCCAGGGAGGCACTGCCACTTCTTCTAACCCCTTGGGTAAGATGGGTAAGGTAACAGAATTCGGCATAATTGTTATCATCAGTTTCCCGTCTATCATAGGCAAAGCCGGTTACTAGGAGACTGTTGGCGAGGGCATGGGTTTGTGAGACTTGTATAGGTTTATTGTTTAGGGTAGCACCCAGATCCTCAGCAGCACACCACAACTCCCCCCTAATGGGATTATACACCACTCCTACCTTAGGTTGTCCTTCTATCAGTAAACCCACAGACACTGCCACTTGAGGATAGCCATGGGCATAATTGGTGGTACCATCTAAGGGATCAATTAACCAGAGATACTGACTTTCTCTACCTTGACTACCGGATTCTTCTGCCAGGATAGCATGATTGTCACAGTGACGCCTTATAACATCAATTATTCTCGCCTCCGCCTCTTGATCTACAACTGTAATTAGGTCGCCACTTCTTTCTTTCTCTTGTATATCCAGATGTTTTCCCCAGTATTGGAGTAAAGCAGTTCCACCGGCATATGCTGCCATAAAGGCGATGTCTAGTAGTTTTTCCATTTCCATAGGCATATCCTTTGTCTGTCTCTTTCCACATCAGCACTAAGCTACACTATTGCCTAGTTTTTAGCAACTCCCCATGATGGATGTTAGTTAACAGTCACATATTGGCCTAGAATGTGTATTAGGATTACACTAAGTGTAGAATTTGGCGCCTTTGTTGTTAGTACTTTTTGATGCCTAATTATTAGATTTATTGCCACAAAATTTATGTTTCTAATAGACTGCCACAATCGTTGTCCTGACTGTTTACACTTAGACTTTAGGATTTGCCCCGAAGTTGAGTCGGGTAATGACAATATCCTGGGACTTTTTATTACTTGGAAAACTGGAGAGCAAAAACAGGATATTTTAGACGGAACTGGAAAATTCAGAATCAGAAATTGCCAGCTGCTAATTGAGGGCGATAATCTAAAATTTTTCCCCCTATACAGGCAGACAGTTCAAGGTAAAAAGGGAGCATATTGTCTACTACAACTGGAGAATAATCCCCAGTTTGAGGGAAAAATAGGCCTCCTAGAAATCCAGAACAAGCCATGGCGTTTTACTGCAAAAGTAGTCACAGAAAAGTCCGAGATATTATTCACAGAAATTGATGGCTTTTGGAAGCACGATATTTCTCCAAACAAGCATGCCATTCTGGAGAGACTCTTAGCTGAGTTTCTGTTTGAAACCGGACTCAAACCCTATGTATGCTGTTTTATTTTTGCCAGCGATGGAGGGTTAACTGATAGAAAAATTGCCAGAGGGGAGGTGGAGGAATTGGAGAGAAAGAAAGAGGAATTAAAAAACATAATCCAAAGGGTGGTATGCAGGAGGGATGATAATTTTAAAAACCTAGCGGAGATAGCAAAACTAAATCCGGCAAGAGACTTCCGCGGGGGGAATTTAATAGGAGTAAATCTCAGCGGTTTAAACCTGAGTGGAGGAGATTTTCAGTATGCCAATTTGCGAGGTGCCGATTTGACTGATACGGATTTATCGGAGGCAAATTTACAGTATGCTAAACTAAATGGTGCAGATTTGAGTGGCGCCTATCTGGAAGGTGCTAATCTAAGTAATGCTAATCTCACCAATGCCAGTCTAGCCTTAGCCAATCTAATTGGTGCCAATTTAAGCAATGCTAATCTCACCAATACTAATCTCCAAAATACCACTTTAGCCCAGGCCATAGTGAAAGGGGCAATATTTGCCAACAACCCCGGGTTAACACCAGAAAAAAAAGAGGAATTAATGGCAGGGGGTGCAATTTTTGTTTAGCTGAATATAATAAAAGAGAAAAACTATGAAGGAAACATAAGAAGATGTTAAACTTCTTAACGACCCTGGTTATAACTGCCCTCTCAATGATGATTACCTCCTACATAATACCAGGGATTACTATTAACAATTTTCAAGCGGCACTGGTGGCAGCATTTGTGTTTGGGATTGTAAATGCTATTATTAAACCCATACTAGTATTTTTCACCCTGCCAGTGACGATTCTCAGCTTGGGATTATTCCTGTTTGTAATAAATGCCATTTGTTTTTCCTTAGTGGCCTATTTTACCCCGGGATTAAGGGTAAACAGCTTTTTAGATGCCCTATTTGGTTCGATTCTAGTATCTTTCATTTCCAGTGTGTTGAATAGTTGGCTAAAATAAAAAATGGGGGTACAAAGGGGAAGAGGCCCACTGGTCGGGTTGCCAGTGGGTGGTTTTTGTATTTATGAGTCCACCCGTTATGTCATCTCAAGATTACGGAAATACCACTAACAGGGGCGGGAGGGGTCAAGCCAGAGGGAAGGAAACTCCTAGCAGAGACTATTATTAAAGCCAACAAGGCAAGGAGAAGGGTAAACAATGGTATAAGGTGTTGACGTACAAATTGCATGGCAGACACAAGCTCCACTTACAATTATGACCTGTTGTGGGGGTAACGGAAAATAAAGAAAGGAAGACTTGACATTTTTCCTAAATATGGTACAATCAGTCCTAAAGGTTGGCACGCTGGGGCACGGTGAACCCCTTAGACTTGAGCCACTGGGGATTGTACAAACGAGACTGGTAGCGGGCGCCACCGTCACACAGGACGGTTACGATGGTGTGACCGGGTCCTAGTTGCTTGGCAAGGGCAACGGCTGCACCCACATTGATGCCAACCGAGCCCCCCATGAATAGACCGTCCTTGTACAATAACTGATAGAGCACCCTTATGGCCTCCTGGTCGTCAATGCGGATAGCATCGTCAATGGGCACCCCCTGCAAATTGGCAGTGACGCGGCTATTGCCAATGCCCTCTGTGATGGAACTGCCTTCTACTTTTACCTCTCCTGTTTTAACATAATTATACAGGCCACTGCCCATGGGGTCAGCTAGGACACATTTGATTTTAGGGTTTTTTTCCTTTAAAAAGAGGGTAACTCCAGCGAAAGTGCCACCCGTGCCAGTTGCCGCTACCCAGGCATCAATCTTACCATCCGTCTGAGCCCAAATTTCCGGCCCTGTGGTCTCGTAGTGTGCTTGTCGGTTGGCTAGATTATCAAATTGGTTGGCCCAGATAGCATTTTCCATTTCGGCGGCTATCCTACCAGACAATTTTACATAATTGTTAGGATCTCTATAGGGTACTGCTGGTACTGTTCTCACTTCCGCGCCTAGAGTGCGCAACAAGTCGATTTTTTCCTGGGACTGGGTTTCTGGGATTATTATCAGACATTTATAGCCCTTGGCGTTACAAATATGTGCCAAACCTATGCCCGTATTACCGGCAGTACCTTCTACTACAGTGCCACCAGGTTTAAGGAGTCCTTTTTTTTCTGCGTCTTGGATTATATACAATGCCGCCCTATCTTTTACCGAGCCTCCTGGATTGAGAAATTCAGCCTTACCCAGAATCTCACATCCTGTTTCCTCGCTAAAGCTATTGATACGAATAAGGGGGGTATTGCCTATGGTACCAGGGAAACCATTTTTTATGTCCATTAGCCCAATTGTATTTTCGTCTCTGCTAGCTATCCAGGTTATTCATTGTACAACAGGGATTATTCCCCGGTGAAGGCCTTGGCTATTGCTTGTTTTTGCTCACCGTCATATTCCCAACGCTGCAAGAATGCTACATATTTGCCCTCTCCTTCCCGGATAGATTTAAGCATCTCCTGTATATTCGACGTAATCTCAGGTAACTCAAGCCTTCTTATTAGGTTTAAACATCTTCTAGTCACCCTTTTGGACTTTTCTGCCATTGCCTCGTCATTGTTACGCTGGTGGGTGATGGCCATGGCGGCAGACATAGCTGTATTTTTTATCAGTAGTTCACTCACTATTTTCGGAGAGGATTTAAGGGCGTTAAGAATGGGGGGAGATATTTCGTCCACCATCGGGTTATCTCCGGTGAGATACACCACAAAAAACCCTCTAGCTCCATTTTCTGTTGACACTAAATACCTCACCTCTTCTTCTTTCTCTTCATCTGACATTTCCCCCATTTTCTCTACAAATTTTTCGGCATACTCCAGCGCTTCTTCAAAGGTTATCCCCCTCTTTTTCTCTTCTAGCATATTCCTATGTCTTTACAGGAGCTACCCCATTCTAACATATTTTCCTTGTAGATTCAAGGCTATAGCCACTCAAATTCAGACAAAAGTTGGTAGCCTCAAAACATTCTCATTAAAGCAAATTTTAGAACACATACTAGGCTTACTCATAACCTCTAAAAATGCACTTCCTATTATCTAATCACTTATCCTAACCCTCTTAAACAGGGTAGACAACCCTGACCATTTGCTATATAACTTACTTTTACCCAAATACCCCTATTTTACCCTATCACCTCTCAAAACTATCCCATATTCTCTCAAGAATAGCTCCATTATATTCTCCGATTTGTCTATTATATCCTTTTTTATTATCTTATCCATCTTCATCAAACTCTTTAAATTCCTAAAATTCTGCCCCGTATTCATGCCCTTATTTTATACCTTTAGGGCTACTATACATCCTCCATTTTCGTAAACACAAATATCGGCTCTGCAAATCTCCTATTCCAAAAACCTACCATACTGCCTTCTACTACTCCCTTGTAACAAGCATCCCTATATATAACTTTCCCTCCCCTGCCTAACGAAAGAAAAATTTATCTTCCTACCCTCCCCATAATATTGGGTTTATTTGATGGCTTAAATTTGATAGTAATTAATCTAATATCGCCACGAATTATTATCAATTATTTCCATTATTTTCAATTTCTAAATCTGATTGGAACTTTGTTTTGCAATAGTCTATTATTTTTTTAGTATACATTTCCCGGGCTATATTTCTATGGCTGTTAAGATTATTGATGTGACATTGAGAGGAGATATAAAAAGCAAAAGTTATAGCTTTATATCTGTAGTATATACCCTATAATAATCAATAAAATTCCCTAATATTACCATCATAAAGCACGCCATCTTGATTTTTTCTCTAAATTTTCCATGTATTTTAGTACCTTTGAGTGCAATAAATTAAGGGTTTTACTTAAAAAGTTTGTGAGAGTATATTTTAGGTATATTTTGTGAGCTATTCCTCGAATTAACTCATACGCCGCCTCGTAAAATATACCTATGATGTGTGATGCAATGTAAGATTTTCTGGGTGATTTTGCTGTCTCTAAAGGGAAGGAGTTGTATTTTAGCATTTTTAACCCCCCAATGTTACCATTTAAAAATTTTAATCTATATCCGATCAAAACCTAAGTATACCTAATAGATAATAAGCCTTTCTATTGGCAGCTATTCTGTCGGAGATAGTAGGCAATTTGGCCAACAGAGATGCCTCCATCATTAGTGGGTATTCTTTGAGGGAAAAATACATTGAAATTGTGGTTTCTTAGCTGGTTTATAGTCTGGGCTAATAGAAAACGATTTTGGAAACATCCTCCGGATACAACAACGTTTTTAACTTGGGTCTTTTGGGCTACATCTAGAATTATTTTGGCCAAGGTTAGGTGAAATTTTGCTGAAATTTCCTGTAGCGGCTTCCCCTGGGTATAGTCGGATATAATCTGTGTTAGCATTTCCTGCCAATAGATGTAGCCGAAGTAGTTTTGCGATGGATGCCAGGTGAGGCAATAGGTTTCTTTGGGGTAGTAATTGTCGATAACAAATTCTAGATTCATTGCTGCCTGCCCTTCAAATGTTATCTTTTCCCCCAGTCCCAGCAAAGCAGAAATACCATCAAATAGACGGCCGACACTAGAGGTGAACGGGCAGTTTATTCTCCTTTTCAGCATTTGTTTGAATAGGCTGATTTCCCTATCAGAAAATGCCCTATTTATTGCCCCTATTTTGGCTATTATTTTCTCGGAATTTTTTAGAAGTAATACCAAGCCCAAAGAGATGCGAATAGGGTTAAAAATTGCTGTCTCGCCTCCTAACAGGGGGAAGGGGCAAAAAGAGGCAACTCTTTGGATGCCAGAATAAGAAATAAGAAAAAACTCCCCACCCCATATGGTATTATCTAAACCGTAGCCCGTGCCATCCCAAGCAACACCCAATACAGGTAATGGGGGATTATTTTCAGCTATTACACTGAAAATATGGGCGATGTGATGTTGAACTTTGAAAAGACTGGGTTTTTTCTTTTTCGCATTTTTAACTAATTCTTCCGCGTAATAACTAGAATAATAATCTGGATGTGAATCGCAGGTGATGGTGTCGGGATTGAAATCATAAATGCCAGTCAATTTGTCAATAGTTTTTTGGAAAAAATTTCTGTTTTCTTTACTATCTAAATCTCCTAGGTATTGGCTGACAACAATTTTATCTTCTAGGGCAAGGGCAATAGAGCTTTTCAAATGTCCCCCAAGTGCTAAAATAGAATGGGGGTTTTTGTGTCCAAATTGAGAGATGAGAGGCGGAAGGGGGAGAGAAAGAGGGGTGTAACCCCTAGCCAGTCGTAGCATCATCATTTGATTGTCTACCACTGCAACAACAGAGTCATCCACGGGGGTGAAAATAGGGCGATTGTGGATGAGGAAATAGTCGGCAATCCCATTAAGTTTGATTAAAGCCTCTTTTTCATCAATACAAATAGTCTCACTATGACGATTGCCACTGGTAGCAACGATGGGAGAGTTTAAGTCATGTAGGAGAAGATGATGAAGGGGAGTATAAGGCAACATTACCCCCAGATAAGGATTTCCCGGGGAAACCTCTTCACAAACCCTTTGGTAGCGATAGGGTTTTCTTCTCTTCAACAAGACAATGGGGGAGGCAGGAGATAGGAGTATATCTTTTTCCGTTTCTGAGAGATAACAATCCTCCTCTATAGTGTTAACATCAGGATACATCACAGCGAAGGGCTTGTGAGGGCGATTTTTGGCTTTTCTTAGTCTAGTCACACTGGCGGCATTGGCGGCATCCACCACCAGATGAAACCCCCCCAAACCCTTAACGGCGACAATGTATCCCTCCCTGATGAGAGAAACAGTAATCTGTAATGCCTCTTCCCTGGTGGCGATTATCTCCCCCCGACTATCCCACAATTGTAGATGAGGCCCGCATTTGGGACAAGCATTGGGTTGGGCATGAAAACGACGGTCAGATGGTGTATGATATTCTTGCTGACATTCCCCACACATTAGAAAATCCCCCATGGTGGTGTTGATGCGGTCATAGGGGAGTGTTTTTATGATAGAATAGCGGGGACCACAATTAGTACAGTTAATAAAGGGATAGCGATAACGACGGTTGTTTTTAGCCAATAATTCCCGTAGACAGTCCTTACAAGTGGCCAAATCTGGTACTATTAGACCACTGGTATTGGTGTTTTCCTTAATGGAGTATTGGATTTGAAAATCTCGATACCCAAGAAATGGCAGGGTAGTGATGGATATCCTCTCAATGGAGGAATGGGGTGGCTTTTCTTCCCTTATCTTTTTGAGAAAATCAGAAAGAGTCTCCGGTGAACATTCTACCTCTATTTCTACCTCCGCGCCACTATTCCTAACCCATCCTTTAAGGCATAAGTCTTCAGCCAGTCTGTAAACAAAAGGACGAAATCCTACCCCCTGTACCAATCCAGTTATTGTGATTCTATACCTACTAGCCTTCATGAGTCAATCCAGGAAAGAAAAAAGACAAAATCTATATCTGCTACTCATATCCTATTCGCCAACACTGCCAAGTGGGATAGTCGGCGATATACAAAGCATATCCTAGTGGCTATTTTAGAAAGAGACTATCATCCAACTAAACTATAAGAATCTGCCAAAAGGCAAACAAGAAGGCAACGACGGGGAAATCCGTTACAATGATAGGCAACTGGAATAGACTAACATTAAATCAAGGGAAAAAACCCCACAATAAACAAAAGTAGGGGTAATTCCAGTTGTCCAGTATGTGGTTAGAAAGCCCCATTTGCCCTACACACTGGTACAATGGACAGGAGATTATACCCGCCAGTAATAGAGAGAAACTGGTGTCTACGCCGGTAACATTTTTTTCCAGTAGTGGTAGTAGGAGGAAACTAGTAGGGAAAAAGAGAGGCAATTCCGTTTATGGCTACTAGACATTGGGGGAGACTGCTGTCATCGTCTTAGTAACGGCAATCAACTGTTGCCAGACAACAAAAGAGGGATTGTATTTGTCGGCATTGGGAAAGATACTGTCATCCACCCATAGCAACAGTATTAATTGTGGCATGAAGCATTCCACTGAAAGACAATGGGTAAATAGTGGGGGAGGGAAACCAGAGGAAAGTCTACTTGTTGGTGACAGGAGAAAAATGCTAGTATCCGAAAAAAAGGAGAGATATTCTATTGGCGGGGGAGAAAAAGACACTGGCATTAGGAAACAAGGGGTAAAATGTTTGTTATTGGTAGAAGGGTATTAGTGTCTGACAACCATAAACAATATCAGGAATATCCTCTAGGCAGAGGATGGTAAAAAACATTCTAGTTTTGGAAAACGATAAGACAATATACTTGTTGGCAACAGAAAGAGGAGAGTATTGTTTTGAATTGAGGTGAGGGGAAACTAGTGTCAGAAAGAAACGGGCAGTATTTTATTTCTCTCAAGACTAGTATTAGACAAAAGGCAAAGGGATGTTGTTGGCGGAGTAAAGAAGGCAAAGGGAGTGAGAATATACTGACGCCAGACAAAAACAATAGGAAAATTCCATTGCTATGGGGAAGAAAATGGGAAGTTTTATGGGCGGCAAGCAGTAAAGGAAAACAGCATCATATGAAAAAATAAGGAAGATTCTATTTGTTGTTGGTGAAAAAGTAAACTACTATAGGCGATAATTGAGTTGGTAATAGAGGAATACTCCTTGTCTGTCAGCAATGGGGAGACAACAACACCAAAAAACCAATAGTAGAAGAATTCTCCCTGTCAGCAGTTAGTGAGGGAGAATAGTATCCAAAAGCCAATGGAAAGACTCCTCTTGTAGCCAGTGGAAAGATAATGCCATCAAACCGCCAAAAATAAGGGAATTCCTCCTAGCTGGTAGTAATGGGAGGATAATATAGCATCAAGCCGCCCCAACAGTAAAGTGATTCTTCCCGTCAGCAGTAAACAAATAAAATAATTGTATTAAACCACAAAAGATGGAAAGTCTTATTTCTCGATGATTGATGGGAATTTATGGGAAGATGGTACCATAATGACATTATTTTCATCTTATTGGTGACAATAATAACCCGGTATCAGACAACAACGGCAAGAAGGGACATAGGAGTAAAAAACATATAAAGGGGATTGTATTGGCTGGCAACGGCAGAATACCTTTATCAAACAAACAAGTAGAATTTTCTCATGTTGGCAATAGTAAGACGATTCTATCAAGGTGAGACTCTGTTAGCCGGCAAAAAGATGGGAAAACACTGGCATGGAAAGATGGGGAAAAGATTAGAAAGTGGCGGCGGGGGGATGGCGAGGAGGTGATACTAGGCAGTCATCAACTTTCCATGAGAATAAACCTAGTATCTAACAAAGGCAGGGAAATGCCATTAAGGATAAGGATAAAAGTATTGACAACAACGGCAGAAGTTTTAGATTTGTTGGCGGTGTCTATAAATTAATATCAAAAAACTAAAGGAAGAATCCCATAAGCCAGCCTCATTCAGATACTCTTACCAAATCGGAAGAAAGACTCGCTATTGTATACCTTCCAAAGGATAGATTTTATTAGGAGAGGATGAAAAAAGAAGATACCGGCAGGGAAAACATAAGGAGGGAAGAGTATTTTGTCGGCCAGGAGGGGAAAATGAAATGAGATGTAACAACGGCGGAGAAACAACCTTACGGGGAAATACAAAAACAGTAGAAACAATTGATTTGTAGGCAAAGACAAAATTCTGACATAAAAAAACTAATGGTAGAAAAATCTCCCCGGCGGTGAAAGGAAAATACTATTATCAAACAACCACATTGGGGGAGTTGTGTTTTCTAGTGACGACAACAGGATACTATTAGATAAATTAAGGTTATGTTTGTCACAAGTGGGGGAAAATAATCCTACTTACTGGCTGGCGACAATAAGAAGAAACGAGTATCACACAAGGGGAAAAAATTCTGTCAGCTGTATCAATCCACCCCCAGACGACAACAGAAGAATTCTCTTGGCATGAAAGGATAATAGTTTCAGACACAAGAGAAGGGGTTTTGTCGATGAGGGTTAGAAAGTAAAATCCAGCGGCGGGAATATGCTTTAATCAGACAACCACTATTGGCAGCCTCTAACACAACCAGGGAATATTCCACACATGGCGAGACACTATTATGAGACAAATTATGAGACAGCAAGAGAAGATTTTGTAAGTTGCAAGCTGTGGCGAGAAAACTACATCAGACAAATCAGACAAAAAAAAACAAAAAAGACAACAACAAAACAATTCTGTTATGTAGGCAATACTGAGGTCCCCTTATCAGGGTATAATCCCTTCAGTAGGCCATTAGGATGAGAAGATAATGACATCAAAAAATAGGAGAAACATTTTGTGAATGGTTTTGTGAATGGGTAGGGGATAACACCTGGTAATCATCAACTTCCCTAAAGACAAACTCATACCCAACAACGGCTGAAAAATTCCACCAACCCAATCCTAACTAGAGAGAATCCTCATCCCGCTATCGGAAAAGACAATTAGTCTCTGTTTGTTTCTAATCCCCATAACACCACTTTTTTGTCTTAATAGTGGGGGATTAATAGGGGGCTCAATCGCCTAACAATGATAATCATTATCCTAAAGTTAGGTTAAGAGGCAGTTTATATCCCCATCACTAGAGGTAAAAGAGGTAACCAATCCCACAGGAATAATAACCATCATCCTAAATTCAAAGAAATTAGGTAAGGGAAAATGGCAAGTCTAGATGAGGTTTCAAGGCTTATTTGAGGTATGGGGAATGAATGTATGGGTATCAAGTGGAGTGACTAGTCTTCGCGGGAAAAGAAGTGACTATTCTGCCTAACAAGGGAGTCACTGGGAATGAGGCATAACTGACCGCATACGAATGATAATCATTCGCATATATTTGGTGTAACCAGTCTGCCTGCTAACCCCTAGGAAAGACTAGTTGTATACCAATGACAATAGTCATCCCGTTGTCAGAGAAAAATAACTGGCATGCATAATGTAAACAAACCTTCTCCTGTGAGGGGAAAGAAAGTAATTTAGGCTGCATAGGGATAACAATAGTCTCCTTGTATCCCAATGACAATAATCATCCCGTTGTGGGGGAAGAATAAGGGTTATGCATGCCCCAAACAATCCCCCCTCTGGGGAGTAGCAGTGATAGTAACTCCCACCAATGGTAAGGGAAGAATGGGAGAAAAAGATTATAGACGAACGATAATCATTATCCTACAGTTGACAGCCATAGATTGCCTCCAGGTAGCTGAAAAGGTAACTGGTTTGTCTTTCCACCCCCCATAATTCTGCCATTGTGAAACAAAATCAACCAATGGATGACTAGTCTACCATATGGAAATCAAAACCACCACCAACGAGTACGGTGAAAGTGACAGGCTATCATGAATGTACATTAATTGCTGGAGGCATCACTGACAGCCAAAAAATACCAACCCTTACTATGCTATCAGGGGTTATCCAAAAGAGGGATAACTAGTTTTCACCTGTAGAAGGGGGATAACCAGTCGGCATCTGTTGACTTTTCCCTCTTGCCAACCATTAGTAGATGGAAAAATGGTAACTCACCAGATTTCTACACCTCTGGTGGGTATATACCAATGAAAATCATCCCTCTACCACTAATGGGGAAAACTCAGTCTGGGTAACTACAAGAATCATCCCTCCTGGAAAAAGTAGTCAACTGGTGTTAGCAAAAAGTTATGATGAGAAGAGGGGTTAGTGGCATATCAATGAGAATCATCTCCCCACCACATCCTGAATTCGAGGGAATAAATAGACTCCAACCCCCGACTGCATAGCAATGGAAATAGTCATTCCGGGTTTAGCCTTTGAAAAACTCTGTTAGTATTCCTGTCACAGGCGTCAAACCAATTTAAATTTTAATCACCATCCCAACTTTTGAAAAAAGTCAATCAGTCTGCGGGAGTAAAAAAGGTAACTAGTCTTTTTGTCAACAACAATCATCCCCCTTTCCTGGAAAAAAGAGAATAACTAGTATGCCACCCGCTGACAACCTCCACCAGTGGGGTTACCCGGATTGAGGGATTGTTAAAATTATAAAATGATAATCATTATTATTTAATCTCCAGGGATGGGAGAGTGGCTGGTATATATGGATAAAACTTATTCTGATTATCAGAAAGGGGGGGGTGACTGATGTGGGTAAAAAAAATTGATATTCATAAGACGAGTAATCGCCTGTCAATGAAAAGGCAAAGGCAAGGTTGACAGTAAGAAGGCTAGAGGCAAGTTAAATAATCATTGTCATATTCGGAAGAGACACCAGTTAGAGGGAGATTAATATCCCACTCACCCCCAACCTATGGGGTGACATAAATGACAATTAGACTATCCGCTAGTTTTTGCCTTTGTCTGTATGAGGGGGATGACTAGGAGGCATACCAATAGCAATTCCTCGGAAGCAGTGACTGTAGACGAATGATAATCATTTTTTTACCATTGGGCAGAAAGAGAAGTTAATGAATATGGGATAATGTAGGGGAAAGGATGATAATCATCATCCTGTAGTCGACTACACCCACCACTCAGTTTGTCTGTAGGCAACTGGTAGCCTACTGTGACACCTCCTAGGAGTTTAACTTACTGCAGAAAAATACAGTGAGTGAGTCAACAGGAGGAAAGATGCTATCCTCAAGAAGGGAGGATATGAATGGAAACAAATGATAATCATCCTCCCACGGTTGGGGGTAGATAATCTTCATGGGGAAAAAGTAGCCAGGAAAGCCTATAAGTAGAAAGTCACCTACTCCATGAAACACTATCAGTCATTACCCCAAAAGTAAGGCTTGAATAAAAAACCCCCTGCCAATTATTCGTCTACCACCCGGCTGACAAATAGCTAGTGTTTATGGGAGTAATAATCCCTTGTCTATGGGGGTATCCGGAAACTGATGGTATGCTGTAAGGGGAAATAGCTAGTAGGCAAAGTAGGCAAGCTTTTGTATTTGGAGTCTGCCTACCAATAATACCCCCATTACTACTAGTCACATCTTGTTATTAGAGAGGGTAACTACTTTTTTCCTGTCTCTGCCTATGCCTAGCAATGACAATCCCCCCAAACTAACCAGTCTACCTACTAATGCCCCTAAAAATAGTTCCCCTCGTATTCCATTATCTTTTCCGGAAAAATAGCCAGTCTATCCAATAACAAAACCCCTGGGAAAGGCTTAGTCATACACCAATGACAATCATTATTCCCCATTTTCAACAGGCTATTGCGAAGGGGTGAAAAAATACCAAGTGGGGTTGAGTGGGGAAAAGAAAGCGGATTGGAGGCAAGGGGAGAAAAAAGGCGACTGAAAAAAGTGGCCAACTATAGACATCTTGATTCTGCCATCAGTTAGGAGAAAATAGCCGGCAGGAAAAAGGTTATCAGGAAAAGGAAAAGTAGCTTTCCTGGGTAGAAAACTATTACATTATACTCCTGTAATGAGGGAAAGGTAGGCAGTCCCATCCCAACCCTCTGTTTAGGCAATTATAATGGGGTATCATGGGGGAGTACTGAATGTAAAGTAATGATAATCACTCTCCTGGGGTTTGTGGGGGTTTATGATTATAAAATGCACCTGTGGTGGGGGTGGGAAATTAAAAAGACTTGCTGTCATAAATTGGCGTGTGGGAGAAAAGATATCTAAATTTATAGTAATTATAATCATTATCTTGAATTTAACTAAACAACCACCATCTCAGTCTGTCTACTAGTTATCAACCAACTCTCAGTTAGTAGTCAACTGTAATATGCCTCAGGAATTTAATCAACTGCATATCAATAATAACCATTCCCGTATTCGGGGCGATGGGGGGGAAAATACCATGAGACTTATAAGAAGTTGGGGGTTATTGTAAAGTCAAACGCACATTTGTCTCCAGTTGAGGGAAAGCAAGACTTACCGGCAGTGAAGGTAGACTAGTAATGACAATTCTTCCACAGTTGGACCAAAAGAGAAGGGGGTAAAAGATTTGCTATCATCATTGGGGAAGTGCAAACGGGAGGGAAGAATAAGTGAGTAGTAACCGGGAGTTGAAAAAGAAACTGTTAGAAAAGATTGAGGGTTTAGCAAAAAGAAGGGGTTTAAATCCGAAATGCCCTTTAACTGATACACCTCTTAGCCAAGAGGAAAAAGAGGAAATAGAGGCGATAACTGAGTATTTGGAGTCACTTAACCCCTTTCCCAAGCCTCTGGTATATGGGGTGAGTTTATTGGATGGGGTGTGGCAACTACACTATTCTACCGCAAGGGAAATTCGCCGCCTCAACCAATTGCCCTTCGGCCTACAATTATGTCGTGTTTATCAGACTATTAACACCAAAGAAAAGACATTTTTTAATATAGCTTTTGTTGAACATAAGTCGGGAATAATTAGGGGATATGTGAAGGTGACCGCCTCCTTTTACCCCAGGTGTGAAGAGGGAAACCTTCTACCTGACAATGTGATTAACGTCAACTTTGAAAAACGCAGCTTTGCTATACAAAATATGGCGGGGATAAAGACGCCTTTTTTTGAGCCAATTAGAATTGTCGAGGCAAGAAATCCTCAGGAGAGAATCCCTAGTCTGAAGATTACATACATAGACGAAGATATGCGCATAGGGAGGGGAGGGGATGGCAGTTTATTTATATTATCTAGGCGTAAAGAAATTCCAGAATTGTCGTAGTAAAAACAGAATCACCTGGAGGAAATTTTATCGAGGTAAGCTGGGAGGGTTACAATGAAATTTGTTCCCTGGTTTTCTCTACTCTCAACCCGAATTTTGCCATGATGAGTTTCTACTATTGCTTTAGCAATTGCTAGGCCTAACCCTGTGCTATAATGGCTCGAGTCAGGATGAAACCGGGCTTTTTCACCCCGGGAAAAACGCTCAAACAGGTGAGGTATTAAACTGGTGGGTATTCCAACGCCGTCATCTTTAACCTCAACTTGATAAAAGAGTTTTCCCTGTCTTTTGTGACAGCTAAGAATGACTTTTACTGTGAGTTTATCCTTCTGTTTTTCTAATCCTCTCCCATGAATAATACTGTTGGAGACCAGATTGGTAAAAAGACGATATAACTGACCCCATTCTCCCAAAATGGTAAAAGTTTCTCCGGAGTAGTCAGTACATAGGGGCATCTCTTGGATTATAAGGTCAATTTCTGTCTGGTTTTGTTTAGCAATAATTTTTTGATCCTCTACGACTTCTAATAACAATGAATCAAGGGGAATAGTCGAAAAATCAGAGTTGGAAATACCACTATCATGGCGGGCCAAAAATAGCAAGTCGTTAACCAAATTGTTAATCCTATCAATCAGCCTATCTACAGTCTTAAGGGATTGAATTTGAATGTTCAAATCAGGAGAAGGGGAGGATAATAAACTTTGAATGTTAGCCTTAATAGTGGCAAGGGGATTGCGTAACTCGTGGGAAACATCTGCAGTAAATTGTTTCAAACGCTGATAAGAATCTTTTACGGGTTGAATGGCAATGCCAGATAACCACCAACCAGTAGAGGCAACAGCAACAACTAAAAGAATAATCCCAACAGTCAAATCGAAGATAAGTTGACGAATGGGTTTAATGATGTCAAAAAGGGGATGGCTAACTCTTAAGTAACCCAGGGTATGCCCGTTTCTTTCAACCTCCTTGGTAATCTGACGGAGAAGATAATCGGAAGAGATACGAATGGTTTTACCGCCGGGATGAGAAGAAAGGGGAATGGCTAGGGGTTTATCCGAAGTTTGCCATAACAGTTGACCATCAGCACTAAACCATTCTAGGTCAATATGGTCTTCTTCAATCTGATTGGTGGCTAGGGGGTGTTGATGGAAACTCTTTTGTAAATTAACTTCATATTTGTCTTCCCCTTGGAGTGGACGAGTAATAATTAAAGAAGGTTCCACTACCTCAATAACATGTTTTAAGGTGTCGTCAATGCGAGCCAGGAGTGTGTTATAAAAGTAAACATAAATAGATAGGGCAAAGATAACCAATAAAAAGGCGGTGACAGCAGTATACCACAGGGCCAAACGAATACGGGTAGTCTGAAACACGGCTACTAAAGGTAAAAGGTGGTACAAGTAAAAATTATGGGGGATGAAGAAAGATGACGACAGCGGCACAAGAAGACAAAACATACAAGAGATATGCTAAAGTCTCCATCATAGGGGCGGGGAATGTGGGAAAAACCCTTGCCCAAAGGGTAATTGAAAAGGATTTAGCAGATGTCTGTCTATTAGACATCGTAGAAGGGTTGCCACAGGGGATTGCCTTAGACTTGATGGAGGCACGCCCTTTGGAATACCATAGTCGTTCAATTGTAGGAACTAATGACTATAAAGACACGGCGGAATCAGATATAGTGGTAATCACGGCTGGGGTTGCAAGGAAGCCGGGAATGAGTAGGGAGGATTTGTTAAAGACAAATGCCCAAATAGTCACTACCGCCGCCACAAAAGCGAGAGAATACTCCCCCAATGCCGTATTCTTGGTAGTCACCAACCCCCTGGATGTAATGACATATCTGGTGTGGAAGACAACACAGCTACCCCCTCAAAGGGTGGTAGGAATGGCGGGAGTATTGGATTCCGCACGTCTACAAACATTTATTGCCATGGAGTTAGGGGTGGCAGTAAGTGATGTCCATGCTCTAGTATTGGGAGGACATGGGGATTTAATGTTACCCATACCTAGATATTGTACAGTGGGGGGGGTGCCAATTACAGAATTAATGGCAAAAGAAACTATAGACGCCCTGATTCAACGCACAAGAGACGGGGGTGCGGAGATTGTAAGACTGTTGAAAACGGGTAGTGCTTATTATGCCCCTGCTTCTAGCGCTTGTTATATGATAAAATCCATCCTACTAAACGAATCCAGAATCTTACCGGCTGCCGTATATCTAGATGGGCAATACGACTTGAAAGACATATATATAGGTGTGCCCTGTAGGCTAGGCTGCAGCGGGGTAGAAACCATCATTGAAATTGCCCTAACCCAGGAGGAAAAAGAGGCCTTACATGCCTCTGCCAGGGCAGTGCGTGCTAACATAGACATGGCCCTGGAATACCTTGCCAAGAATGGTTGCCGCTAGTATTCCCCTAAATCTACAATAGTCAAACCAGCTTGGATAACCCCCAAAAAAGGATATAATCGAAGGGGCAGTCTATCCATAGGTTATGAATGGGAGACTTGGAGAGAGAAATATACCGCCCCACGTGGGATGAGTATTTCATGTTACTAGCTAAATTAGCATCCACCCGCTCCACCTGTCTAGCCTTTCCCGTGGGTGCGGTTATCGTAAAAGATCGTCAAGTACTGGCAACGGGTTACAACGGCGCCCCTCCAGGCTCGGTACACTGTACTACACAAGGCTATTGTTACGAGGGATTAAGTAGTTGTATTAACAGTAGTAGTCTACCATCTCGCTCAGTTCATGCAGAGGCCAACGCCATAGCACAAGCTGCAAGACACGGCATTTCGACTCAAGGGGCAAGTATATACGTTACCCTTGAGCCCTGTATTGCATGTCTAAAGTTGATAATATCGGCGGGCATAAAGGAGGTTTATTATGAGACAGACTTCAATGCCGGGGAGAAGCTGATTGTGAGAGACGCTTTTATTGCCGATGGCCTAATTACCCTCAAAAAGATAAAAGTAAGAGAGGAGGTAGCGAGGAATGCCTGTCGCTTTCTCCTCAACCCGGTTTCCCTTCCCAATTTTTGCTAGTGAGCACCCCGCCCCATGCTAACACTCATGATAGCACATTTGCTAAAAAGAGTCAAAGAAGACCACCTCGGACATGTCCAATGGACCTGACCTTTCCCTTGCCGGTTCTAGGGCTTTACCTACAGCTATCATCAAACATATTACATGGTCTTCAGGCAAGCGTATGAGCTCGGCTACTTTATCGGGCTCAAAGCCAATCATGGGGCAGGTGTCGTACCCCATGGCTTTAGCGGCCAGCATGATAGTCTGGGCAGCAATTCCCGCCGATCTCATGGCCTCGTCCCTTTGCAATTGTTCATTATTCTGGTAGAATGAGGTTATCATGGGGACGATCTGTCTTTGCACTGCCTCCGGGGCGTTACGCCAATATCTTTCCGGTTGTTTGGCCCAGGCTTTCAAATCGCCACATACTAGAATAACGATAGAGGCGTCTGTCACCTGTGCCTGATTATAGGACACTTTTCTTAACTTTTCCTTAACTTCTGGCGTCTTTACCACTACAAATCGCCAATTTTGCATGTTAAAGGAAGTGGGGGAAAGAAGGGCATATTCCATTAGGGTTTTAATTTCCTCATCTGTCATCTGGTGGTGGGGATTGAATTTTTTTATTGATCGTCTTTCCCTAATTGCTACCAGTGTGTCCATTTGTTAAGAATTAATAATGATTGTTTCAGTTTTTTAATTTTAGCCCCTCTCGTAGGAAAAAGAGGGGTTAGCTACAATTGATTAAACCCGGAGGGGATTTGGTTATGCGACTGACGTGGTTGGATAGTAATTCCTGGCTGATAGAAATCTCCCAGATAAGGATTTTACTGGATCCCTGGTTAGTGGGGGCACTAGTATTTGGCAATTTACCCTGGTTATTCGAGGGGAGGAAGAGAAGCAGTCATTCTCTGCCAGAAAACATTGATCTGATTTTATTATCTCAGGGATTGGAAGACCATGCCCACCCCCCCACCCTAAGGGTTTTAGATCATAATGTACCAGTAGTGGCTTCTATAAGTGCGGCAAAAGTTTGTGAGGGTTTAGGCTATACACACATAACACGTCTGGAACATGGGCAAACTCATATCTTTCGTGAGACAATTGCCATCACGGCGGTGCCTGGAGCTCCTGTAGGGCCTACTACCATAGAAAATGGTTACATTATTAGGGATATAGTCACAGGGGAGTCAATTTATTATGAACCCCATGGTTTTCATTCTCCCAGTTTACAACAACAGCCGCCAGTAACTGCCGTCATCACCCCTTTGACAAGTATTAGAATACCTTTTGTGGGGCCAGTAATCAAGGGAGGGGAGGAGGCAGTAAAGGTTTGCCGATGGTTGAAGCCACAATATCTTCTCCCCACTGCGGCTGGTGGTGACATTGAGTTTCAGGGTTTACTGGCTAGAATTTTAAAGACAGAAGGCAGTTTAGAAGCTGTACAAAAGTCTCTTTCCCTAGCTAATTTAGCCACTACAATCATTGAACCAAAACCCTGGCAGTGTATCACCATTTAATTGCCTTTTAATCTCTCCCTTAACCGTATAATTTTATCTCTGTATTCCGCGGCTTTCTCAAACTCCAACTGGGAGGCCGCTTTTTTCATTTTTTCCTCCAACTTGCCAATTAATTCTGGTATTTTATCCAAGCCGATTGTTTCAAAATCTTCCTCTGGCATTGTCGAGTGTTTTTCTTTGTTTAACTGTCTAGATATTTCCAAGAATTCCAGAATAGAATTGCCACATTTTTTCTGAATGGCCTTGGGGGTGATATTATGTTGGCGATTGTATTCCATTTGGAGTAGACGACGACGGTTAGTTTCGTTTATAGCCTTTTCCATGCTTTCCGTGATATTGTCAGCATACAAAATAGCCTTGCCATTGACATTTCTTGCTGCCCTACCTATTGTCTGGATAAGGGATTTTTCCGAGCGTAAAAAGCCCTCTTTATCTGCATCTAAAATAGCTACTAAGGACACCTCTGGCAAATCTAATCCCTCCCTCAACAAATTGACTCCTACTATGACATCAAAGTCTCCATTTCTTAATCCCTGTAAAATCTCAATTCTCTCAAGGGACTGAATTTCGGAGTGGAGATACTGGACATTTACACCTTTTTCCTGCAAATAGGAGGTGAGGTCCTCTGCCATCCTTTTGGTTAAAGTAGTCACTAACACTCTCTCTTTACGTTTTACTCTTTCCGTGATTTCGGCCAACAAATCATCTATTTGACCTTTAGTGGGGCGCACAACAATTTCTGGATCCAAAATCCCAGTAGGACGAATAATTTGCTCAAAGATATTATTTCCTGATTGTTCCAATTCCCAGTCTCCAGGAGTAGCGGAAACAAAAATACATTGATTAACTTTCTGCCAGAATTCTTCAGCCTTAAGAGGGCGATTATCCAGGGCACTAGGTAATCTGAAACCGTGTTCAATTAATACTTCTTTTCTAGAACGATCTCCATTATACATAGCCCTAATTTGGGGAACAGTTACATGGGATTCATCTATTACTAATAGCCAATCTTCAGGGAAATAATCTACTAGGCAATCTGGGGGCTGGCCAGGTTTTCTACCTGCTAAATGCCGAGAGTAATTTTCAATGCCGTTGCAATAGCCCGTGTTTTTTAACATTTCTAAGTCGTATTTTGTTCGTTTTTTCAACCTGTCTGCCTCCACAAATTTCCCCTGTTTTTCTAATTGTTGTAACCTCTCTTCTAACTCCTCTTCTATTGCCAAAATTGCCCTTTGTAATTGCGCTTCAGGAGTGACAAAATGGCTGGCAGGATAAATATTAACTCTGTCTAACTGTATTTCCACTCTGCCGGTGAGGGGATTCAAGATGGAAATAGCATCAATTTCATCGCCAAAAAATTCTACTCGCAGAATGCGATCGTCATAGGCTGGCACAATTTCTAGCACGTCCCCTAGTAGTCTAAAGGTAGCACGAGAAAATTCAGAATCACTACGACGATATTGAATATTGACCAAATCCCGAATCAACTGACGGGGATTGTATTCCTGGGATACCCTGAGGGAAATGGCAGCTTTTAGATACTCCACAGGCATCCCTAACCCATAGATACAACTAATCGAAGCTACAACGATAACATCACGTCTTTCGAATAGAGAACGTGTGGCAGAATGGCGTAACATTTCAATTTCGTCGTTGATAGAGGCGGTTTTTTCAATGTAGGTGTCGGTGACGGGGATATATGCTTCTGGTTGGTAATAGTCGTAGTAGCTGATAAAATACTCCACTGCGTTGTAAGGAAAAAGCTGTCTTAATTCGTTACACCACTGAGCCGCTAATGTCTTATTATGGGTAAGGACTAGAGTAGGTTTTTGATACTGTTCGATAACACAAGCTATGGTATATGTTTTACCAGTCCCAGTAGCACCTTTTAGAGTCTGAAATTTATTACCAGCCCTCAACGATTCTAACAAACCCTTTATAGCCTGTGGTTGATCTCCCGTTGGCGAAAACTCCGATTTAAGGATAAACATAGCTCTATGATATCTCGCCACACTTCAGATTCAATTTAACATAAACCCCGAGCCGCTACCGATAAGTTATTGTTTTGAAGAAATATGCTTACCTCCTATGACTAATATCCCTTAAGACAGACAAGGTAGGAAAGACGAGAAACTATGACAGATGTGCGTTTACATGGCTGGGGAGGCATTGGTGGGGAAAAAGTGATGAGGGGGTTAAAGGCACTGTAATAAACCCTGGCTGCTGCATATTTCACCCATTTGCAGATAAGTCATTGGATTCCATAAGCAAAGATTTTTCCCATTGAGGTGAGAAGCTACAGAGATGAAATGGATGAGGTGGGTAAATCCCCTCACTCAGGGGAGTGACAACCATAGAGGTTTCACCCCGACGCCCCGTGGCTGCGCAGTGAATGACCCATTTCTCCGATAATACTGATGATTTGGAGTCTTTTTCGGGGAAGACTGATGTATGATGACACCAAGGGTAAGGGATTGGTGACCATGGGGATTTCCCACCATAGCCCACTTTTGCCACCAACACCCCCTACTACTGGCATATCCTATTGTCTCTACGGCTAACCCCTAACAAGGGGGGTGGAGTTATATTCTTTCTTCACATTTCTTAATTTTCTCTTCCTTCCCCGCCGCTTTACTTCCTGCTAAAATGGGGGGGCGGGTCGTGCTGGCTTATTCATGTGCCCTTCCATGGGGGAGTAGGCCGGGTGGGATTTTAACGATAATCATCACCATTAACACGGCAACATCCAAAACAAGCAAACGGCATCAATAGCGGGGATTGGAACAAAAGCGGGAGGATTGCAAAAGCGCAACCTTTGATTCTAGGCACCGCGCATACCCCCTCTTGGCGTTAACAGCAGGCTGGAGATTTTATGAAATAAATTATCAATAACCCCGTTGCTCGGCCCTCCGGGGGGCGCCCATTAACGGCCAATCTAGCAGAGAAGGGAGAAAAATGTCAAGGGGAGGGGGGTGTAGCGTAGAAAGGGTCTATTATTATACACCTGTACTGGTAAAAGTAAATCAGGAAAACTGTTTTTGCAGAAGGCAGATAATGGGAAGATTGGCGGGGGGAAACTCAAACTCATGTAGTTGTGGCACTCTTACCCAGGCTATTTCAGCACATTGTAGCGGTTGGGGGGTGCCAGTGACAATCTCACATAGGTAGACATAGAGGGTAACGACAAAAGAGGGGTAGGAGTGGGTAATTTCTGTCAGAAATCGATTCACCCTGACAACAACCCCCAACTCCTCTTGGATTTCCCTCACAATACACTCCTCTGCTGTCTCCCCCGCCTCTATCTTGCCGCCGGGAAACTCCCACAGATTAGCCATTTCCCCTCTAGGCAAACGTCTGTCAATCAAAACCTTCCCGTCATTGACGATAACCGCCACTCCAATTCGTTTGTGAGGCATAGTCATGAGTTTTTGCTGCAACATGTTAACAATTGTCTAGGAGAAAACCATCTTACATCCAACTCAAAATTAGTGGCTAGTGGTTGGCAAGGGGAGAATGAGGGGCAAAGGACTAATGGGAATACAACAGTTATCTGTTACCATCATTTGGCTTTTACCATAGTCTTTTATGGTGGGGAAAACAGCCGTTGTCTGTAAATGTTCATGCCCGTAGATTCTATCCCAAAATAAACGACTATATAGATGTTGAAAAAATGGGAGTAGCCAGTATTTATTGGGATTATTTTTTTAAAAACATTAACTCCGCATTTTAATATCCAGAAATTATATCATTATCCGCCAGTAAAATTTTATTAAAATATATTGTATTCAACCTATCTGTGAATTTAATATTTTGGATATTAGCCCTATTTAACCAACCATCCTATTTTAAAATTATCTCGATGATAGATAGTAGGAATAAATCATGGATATTTAGTTTAGCGAAACAAAAAAAGTATGACTTTTAGGATAATATCTCTCATGGCCATTTTCCGAGAAAAAAAGGTAACAGTAGATTGCACTACTGAATATTGTCCACGGAAGATGAAAAATGACGGGGCGAATAAGGAAGATATTATTGCCTGTCTGACATACAGAATAAATCTGCCGGCGGATTAGGTTACACTTTTACAACTAGCCAGAGATATTTTAAACAATCCCCTTCAACAAGGTTACCTAGTCATTTTAAATGCCTTGAATTGTTGAAATAATTTAAACCATGCAAATCCTTGGTTACCGTTTAACATCGAGAGGACTTATTTACTTGAAATAAATTCTGGGCGGTGGAGTTTAATTTGGAGGTGTTAACCCCGAGATATTTGAGAATATTGAAATATTAATATTCTTCGGAATTCAGGTTTAATTTGAGCAAACAGCTGGTAAATTACTGGTAGTATAAATAAGACGGCGGAATCGGGAGTAGTTGAAAATGGCCACCAAAATATCCCTACTTTAGTCAATTCAATCTCCCATTGTATTGTAAAAAAATCAATCGTAAAACATAATTGAACCTAGCCGTGGCAAGGGTAATTATATTCTTGCTGCCTTGTCCTCATTTGACAATAACAATATTGAAATAACTGTGAGGGTTGAAATACATAAACATTATGGGCAGTATGCCAAGTTTAGTATAATTGAATTTCATCCGTCTGGAAATCCAAGTAGTGGCATAAAAAACTTCTCAAAATAAAAACCTACATTTTTGTGACAAAAGTGAAGTCTTAACCCCGGGGAATCCTTGGTTAACCAACTAAAAATTAAGCCAACTCTCATCAAACAATTGCCCTAAGGAATTTAATGCTGTCACGGGGCAATCTTGATATTGGCTAGTGCATTGTCTTGAGATTGCTAAGTGTTTTCCAAAACACTAACTTACATCTGACACTTATGTTAGGCAATTCTTTCATAAAAAAATTATAATTATGCCAAGGTATTTTAACTATAAAATTGTGAAAATAGGCCAGTTCAATATAGACTGCCACACTGGAAATTTAATGCACCAAATTTAATACACCGCCTCAATATACATGTGAGGATAGGAGGAGATTTGGTTTTCTTGAGTAAGAATTTGCCTATACCGGAAATTTATAAAAATTCTCCCCAGAAATGGAGAGAAGGGATAAAACATAATTTCGCCCGCTGTGAAAATGGAGTTGGGAAGGATTAACAGCCATTTATTTGACTATTATTTTCTCCCATTTTAATGTTGAATGAAGGTCTACATCCCAGAAATGTTTTGATTCCGGAAATAATAGGATAGAGAAGGAATGTATCCATTTTATCAGGGACAAATGTCCGGCGCGCATATAATACCATGGGGATGAAAAATAGCCTAATTTCCCAATATTTTGCACGGGGAAATGCTTCCTATAGAATAGCCATAATTCTGCCATTGAAAGGGAAGGCACTATTGTTGGACGATAAGAGGTACTTTTTAAGTTTTGACAACCAGAAAAATGCCGTGTTTACCCTCCCAATACTGAACTCATCGAAAGTAAATAGTTCTCTGAAATCAATAACATCTTCTGATAGTAAAAGAATAATAACAAAAGAGGTTGTCGGGGGAATAGATACGGGGAGTAAATAAGCCAGTATTATTACACCAGCCGAAATAGAAAATGAAGTCAATCGAATAAGAAAGGAATACAGAATGCCCGTCTACAAAACGGCATGGAATGACTATTTAGAGGTGACTATTTAGAAGTTTTAAAAATCAAAAGTAATCTAAAAACCTAGGACTATTTTAACGTCAAGTCAAAAGGAAAAGGGAAAGGAAAAGAGCAATCGACATTAAAGTATAAGGCAAAGTTATGGGTTTTTGCTACAGGACAACAGGGCAATAACCCTCCCCTTGATTTCCTTGTCTAACCAATAGGTGTTAGAAGAAAGGGATTTTAAAGAGGAGGCAGTAACTTGCCATCGGGATTGGGGAGAGAAAATAACTAACTCTGCTTCCTCTCCCCTAGCTAACTTCACCGGCTTTTGGTTTAAACAGCGAAGAGGATTAACAGACAAGGCTCGCCATAATTGTATAGCCGACAAATAGCCGGTGTCTACTAGATTCTGCCACAACAATGGTAACGCTAATTCTAAACCAATGGCACCGGGGGGGGCAGCCGCAAAACCTACATTCTTCTCCTCAATAGTATAGGGGGTGTGGTCAATGGCAATAGCGTCGATAATACCAGATTTTACCCCCTCTATTAGAGCTAGACGATCGTCTTCTGTGCCCAGCGGTGGCTCAAAACGTAGGTTAGGATCATAACTAGCTACTACTTCTATGTTAAGCAGCAGGTGATGCCAATTTACACTGGCAGTAACAGGCAAATTCTCCTCCTTGGCGCGTCTTATCAACTCCACCCCCTTTTGAGTGGAAATACGCATCAGATGAATGGGGGTTCCAGTAAAGGATACAATCTCTAATAGGGAAGCAATGGCTACTGTTTCTGCAATGAAGGGGCTACCTGTAAGACCCAAACGTACAGAAGTGCGACTCTCTCTGGCTACTCCATCCCCTCGTAAATGTAGCTGGGTAGGAGACAAGGCTATGGGCAATTGAAACATACGTCCATATTCTAACAACCTTCTGACCAGCTGAAGATTATCATGAGGGCGGTTGTCAGTAAAACCCACCACCCCCGCAGAGGCCAAATCTGCCAATTGGGCAATATTCTTCCCCCCAAGACTGTCTGTGAGGGCGCCCCAAATATAACAGCGAAGGGGAAGAGAATCAGTTTGTTTTTTTAACCAGGTTACCGTATTAGGATTATCCACAGGGGGATTGGTGTCAGGAAGAATGGCTACCCTTGACACCCCTCCCGCCCTCGCCGCCGCAGCTAAACTTTCTAGTGTTTCCCTCTCTTCGTAACCCGGAGTGCCACTGCTACAGAATATGTCAACCAACGCGGGTGCTACAACCAAACCAGTGCCATCAATGATTTCTATTGAGCCCTCAGAATCCTCAGCAGAAAGGTCGACTTTTGGGCTAATTTCCTGAATAATACCATCTTCAATAAGAATATCCCCGACTTGCTCGATTTGTGTATTGGGATCTAAAATTCGGACCTGTTGTAACAGTTTTCTACTACTCACCTTATTTTCCCCCAAAGGGCTCTAATCGGCTAAACTTTCCCAAGCCCGAGTTATTATTTTACTCAACCAGCGTCTCTGTACATGATCTAATATAGGATCCTCCCTTAGTATTTCCTTTACTAACTCTTCTAGGGTTTTTCCCTCCCTTCTGGCCCTTCTCACTACTTCTGCTATAGCCTGTGCTACCAACTCAGGGGAAACCCTTGTTTTTGCCTCTTTAGCCCTTCTCGCCACTTCTTCTATCTCTACAGAGCCTATCATCTTTCTCTCCCTCCTCCTATAATGTTAACTTTTGTAACAAGACTCTCATTTTTCCCTTTTTCAAAAGTCTAGCGCTAAACGAATCAATGCTCAAGTGAATAGAGGTTTTTCTTAACATTTATCTCTCCTATGCTTAACATTCATTTATATTAAACATGGTATTAATTTTTGTAAAAAAAAGAAAATTGGTAAAATTTTATACAGAATTTTGTTATAATAGTGGCAGAGGGAGGAAAAAGGAGGAAAAGGGTATGAGAACTGAAAACCAAGCAAGGGCATTAATGGCAAGACACCACCACCTGGTCAAAAACCGCCAACAGTCCATGTTGGGAAGGACGGCTGCAGAATTGGGGATTGACATAAATCCCAAAGAGTATTGGAATCCAGTACAAGGCAAGCCTGATCCCAGTTTTCGGGCTGCCTACGATCGCAGTCACGCCGCCTTGAGCTGAAAAGAACTAGAGAAGGAACATCTATCGGTGTCTCATATAGGCAATAGCGTGAGTCCACACCAAAACCTTTTCCTGATTCACAGTAAATATTGCCAGACAATTGTCATCCTGCCAACGGATAACCCCCTCGAAAGTCTTGTTGTTGAGCAAGACAACCTCCACGGGGGTTTGATTTTTGATGAGAGACTGAATTAGTCGTACACTGGGTAAGCCGGTGTTAAAGACAGTCATAATAGTTGTTGTGGTCAATTACAAGTCAAAAGTTTAACAATGACACTGAAGTTTAGCAAATATCACGGCTTGGGCAATGATTTTATTTTGATTGATAATCGTCACCAGTCCCAATTATTAATATCCCCCGAGGAGGTAGTAAGACTGTGTGAGCGGCATTTT
This sequence comes from Geminocystis sp. M7585_C2015_104, assembly GCA_015295805.1. Lineage (NCBI taxonomy): Bacteria > Bacillati > Cyanobacteriota > Cyanophyceae > Chroococcales > Geminocystaceae > Geminocystis > Geminocystis sp. M7585_C2015_104. The sequence continues at coordinate 43,937 of DVEF01000037.1, forward strand.
GGTGTAGGGGCTGACGGAGTGATTCTGGTGCTACAGGGGCAGGATGGTTGTGATTATACTATGAGAATCTTCAATGCTGACGGCTCAGAAGCCGAGATGTGTGGCAATGGGATTCGTTGTTTTGCCAGATTTGTCAGCGAATTGGAAGGCAAAGAAGAAGTGGGTAGGACTTATCGGATCAAAACCCTAGCTGGTGTCATTTCTCCCACCCTTATGGGAAATGGACAGGTGAAAGTAGACATGGGCCAACCTCAATTAGAGGCAGAGAAAATTCCCACCACCCTTGGCGAGAGGGGGAAACCAGTGGTGAGTGTCCCCCTAGTTGTAACCCATCAGGAATACTCCGTCACCTGTGTTAGTATGGGTAATCCTCACTGTGTTATTTTTGTAGATGATTTACTTACAATAAGACTAGAAGAAATCGGCCCCCTGTTGGAAACCCATCCTGCCTTCCCTCAAAAAACTAACGTAGAATTCGTCCAGCCAGTAAACGCCAACCACCTGAAAATGCGAGTTTGGGAAAGAGGCGCCGGAATCACCCTTGCCTGTGGCACTGGCGCTTGTGCCACCCTGGTGGCTGGCGTGTTAAATAACCTATGTAACCGGACAGCTACAGTTGAGTTACCGGGAGGTTCCTTGCAGATAGAATGGAATCCCCAAGACAATCATGTGTACATGACTGGCCCCGCTACAAAGGTATTTTCCGGAGAAATAACCTAAAAAAAAGTGCTAATTGTTACCTGGGAAAAAAATTAAGGATTTTTTCATTATTTCCCAGAAATATGATGAAAAAAGAACAAAAGAGGTCTAATACGGGGATTGGTAGCCCACTTTACAACCAAAACTGAGTGTAGAATGTTAACTTAGGTGTATAAACTTAATGGGAATTAATTTGCTGGACAAGAACCATGGCACAAATACTAGACCCAGTCCCAAACAACGGTGGTAAGAGTATCCTCTGCTGTTACGTCAATGCCACCAGCAGGATCCAGGTGGTGAGAATAACTAACATCAAAAATTGGTATTTTGAAAGGGTAGTATTTCCAGGACAAAGACTGATTTTTGAGGCTTTACCAGAGGCTGTTTTAGAGGTTCACACTGGTATGATGGCCAGTGCAGTCCTCTCTGACAAAATTCCCTGTAGTACGCTCTCTATAGAAGAACAACAAGAAGAGACATCCTCCGAAAGGGAAAAAGTACTAACTTCTTAAGAGAAAATAGTGGGGAAAATTAGAATACTTCTCTTCTGACGTTTAAAAACCCCTCAAATAACAATAAGAATTTAACTGGAAAACCCCTTTCCGCTGACGGAATTTAGCCCTCATTGCCAAGAGAATTTGGATGGGAAAAGGGCATAGTTTCTCTTATGCCCCCCCGTGGTGCCTGAGTTTTAGTTGGCCAAGAATTTTTGCACAAAAGCCAAATTGGCAGTGTCTCTTAGGATCAAGAAAAATCCTAACCCCAACAAAAGTGCTAGCCCAGTTTGCACAATCCCCTCTTGTATCTTGTTGGGGAGAGGTTTGCCTCTAATGGCTTCCAACAGAAGAAACAACAGTTGTCCTCCATCAAGGGCTGGAAGGGGCAGAATGTTAATAATGGCAAGATTTATACTAATAAGGGCTCCAAACTGCAAAAGACTGTTTAAATCATCCCTGGCCAGCTCGGCGCCAACTGCCACAATGGCAACAGGACCTGCTAGTTGGTTGGCATTCTCTTGAAAATTAGTGAGTAGCTGTCTAAAACCATTGAGAGTCAGCTCAGTATAGTTTTGAAATTGGTCAGCTGCAGTGGTTAAAACTTCAAAAAAACTACGGGCGGGGCGTCTGACCACCTCGCCGTTGGGGGCCAACATGACACCGATTCTTCCCTCCCCCTTGTCGCCAGGGGTGGGGGTGACAGGAATATAAAGAATCTCGTCCCCTCTCTTGACGGTAAACTGGAGGGTTTGGTTGGGAGACTGTTGGATGATTGTCCTTAACTTCTCCATTCCTTCTTGTTGCGGGGGAAGAGGTTTATTGTTAACAGCCAAGACAACATCCCCGCTTTGCAAACCGGCGGCGATGGCGGCAGAGTTAGGTTGGTCTAGGATTTGTGGTATTAAGACTCCCTGCTGGTAGTTGATTTCCTGTATGCCATTGATGGCTACGTGCCCCACCAGGAGAAAATAAGCAAAAATCAGATTAGCAACAACCCCGGCACTAATAACAATAACCCTGTCCACAATAGGGCGATTGCGCAGTAAATCCGGGTCATCGGCGGGAATCCCGCTATCTGGATCATCGTCGGGGAAGGCTACATATCCCCCCAAAGGAAAAGCCCTTATGGCATATTCTGTCTCCTCGCCCTTATACTTGAAAAGGGCAGGCCCAAAACCAATGGAAAACCTATTCACGTGAATCCCCTGTAGTCTCGCCGCCCCAAAGTGTCCCAACTCGTGCACCACAATTAGAATCCCCAAAACAGCAATCGCCGCCAAAACTGACATATATTCTTTCACTCTTCTCTAAAATGCCACTTAAGACCCATTATAGTAGGAAAAGAAGTAAATTCTCACCCGGCCGGCTCCCCCGGAAGCTACAATACCATAGCTAGATGGTCTCTATGAAGAGGATAATATGCCCAGGACTCAGAAAAACGCTAACTTTATAGACAAAACCTTTACAATAATGGCAGATATTCTCCTCAAAATTCTCCCTATTGATGCCAAAGCAAAAGCGGCCTTCGTCTACTATCGAGATGGCATGTCAGCTCAAGCAGAAGGAGAATACGCCGAAGCCCTGGAAAACTACTATGAAGCCCTCAAATTGGAAGACGATCCCATTGACCGCAGTGAGATCCTATACAATATTGGTCTGATCCATGCCAGTAATGGGAAACTAGAAGAAGCCTTGGACTACTACCATCAGTGTATAGCCCTAAACCCCCGTAAAGCCTCCGCCTTCAACAACATTGCCGTGATATACCACTTCCAGGGGGAAAAACTCAAACAGATGGGCAAAGAAGACGAGGCAGAGGCCATGTTTGACAAGGCGGCAGAGTACTGGAAACAGGCCATTCGCCTAGCCCCAAACAACTATCTGGAGGCTCAAAACTGGCTGAAAACCACCGGTAGAGCCGACATTGACCTACTATTATAGCAGTAATAAAAGGAGTTCTATGAGTCTAAGTGAGGCAGAAGTAAGAAAAGTAGCCAATTTAGCCCGTCTACAGCTAACAGAGGCAGAAGAAAAACAATTTGCCCGACAGTTGAGTGATATTCTCGACTACTTCCAACAATTACAGGAATTGGACACGGAAGGGGTCGAACCAACCACCAGGGCAATCGAAGTAAGTAATGTCACCCGTGAGGACCTCCACATCCCCTACGGAAACAGAGAAGAACTGCTCAATTTAGCCCCCATAAGGGAGGACGAATTCTTCCAAGTGCCCAAGATCCTCACCTAGGGGTGTGATAAGGGGGCTTTTGGGGTTTACAATCATAAACCCCTACTTTATTACCCCTACTCTATAGCCCCCGTTCACTGTGGTACGAATCTCTCTTTTTCTGGCACTTCGGTGTACTCGGCTACAATTTGCCGGAATTCCTCCCCGTCAATGGTTTCTTTTTCAATCAACAGGTCCACCAGGCGATCAATAACCTCCCGGTTGTCGCGGATAATCTGACGGGCTACCTGATGGCCGTGTTCGACAATTTTCCTGATTTGCTCGTCAATGTAGGCCGCTACCTCTTCAGAATACTCCGCCCGACTCATCCAACCCGCACCTAGGAAGATTTCGCCCCCTACCTCTAGAGAAAGAGGTCCTAGTTCACTCATCCCGAAACGGGTTACCATCTGTCGCGCCAGTTCTGTAGCCTGTTGTATATCTCCCGCAGCTCCTGTGGTAACCTCGTCATAGCCAAACACTTCCTCCTCGGCAGCACGACCGCCCATAGCACCGGCAATACGGGCCATGAGTTGCGCCTTGGTGAGCATGTTCTGTTCCTCTCCGGGCATGAACCAAGTCAAACCCTGGGCGCGGCCACGAGGAATCAGTGTTACCTTTTGTACTGGATCGTGATCTTTGAGGAGAGTGCCCACGATAGCATGTCCCACCTCATGGTAGGCGATAAGACGTTTACTCTTGCTGTCTACCAAGGGGGTGCCCTCCATCCCCGCTACCACCCTGTCAATGGCATCATCAATCTCCAACATGGTAATTTCCGGTTTGCGACGACGGGCAGTCAAAATAGCAGCCTCGTTGAGGAGGTTAGCCAAGTCAGCCCCACTGAAACCGGGAGTGCGACGAGCAATAGCCTCTAAAGACACCTCGGGAGATAATTTCTTGTTGCGGGCATGAACTTCTAAAATTGCCACTCTGCCCTTAAAATCCGGTGGATCTACTATTACCTGACGGTCAAACCGGCCAGGACGTAGCAAGGCGGCGTCTAACACGTCTACCCGGTTGGTGGCAGCAATGACAATAATCCCCGTATTGCCCTCAAAACCGTCCATTTCCGTCAGCAACTGGTTGAGGGTTTGTTCCCTTTCGTCATTACCCCCACCAATACCGGCTCCCCTCTGTCTGCCAACGGCGTCAATCTCGTCGATGAAAATGAGACAGGGAGCATTCTCCTTGGCTTTCCTGAACAAGTCACGCACCCTGGAGGCCCCTACCCCTACAAACATTTCCACAAATTCCGAACCAGAAATGCTGAAAAAGGGAACCCCCGCCTCGCCAGCAATAGCCTTAGCCAGTAGGGTTTTACCTGTACCGGGAGGTCCTACTAATAATACCCCCTTAGGTATTTTTGCCCCCACGGCGGTGAATTTTTCTGGTTGCTTCAAGAAGGTGACAATCTCCTGTAACTCTTCCTTTGCCTCGTCAATTCCAGCCACATCGTCAAAGGTAACCCCCGTTTTCGCCTCCATCATGAAACGAGCACGGGATTTGCCAAAATTCATGGCTTGTCCCGGACTTCCTGGTATATTGCTAGAACGACGGAACAGCAAAAACAGGGAGCCAATGAGTAACATGGGGAATAGTAAATTGCCCAAAAGCCCCCAAATTGCCCCGTCATTGCGCGCCGGGTGGTAATCAAAGGTCACTCCTGACTCCTTCAACTTTTCAATTAATTCAGGGGTAGCCCCGGGCAGATCCACTCTCAGCCGTTGGACTTGATGCAATTCAGGATCAATAGCTTCCACAATAGCTGTACGACCGTTGTCATATAGGTCAACACTGCTAACTTTCCCCTTTTCCAGGTATTCCAAAAAGCGACCATAGGTCATACGGGTGCTAGCAGTGTTAATGCCACTGCCCATGTTAACCACAAAACTCCCCTGCCACAAGAAAAAGCCTACCACCAAAAGAGGTATAGCCCACAGGAGGAGTGTTCGCCAAGATGATTTCATAATTGTTTCCCTTTTAAATGTTTTCCCTTGTCTATTTTTTTGCCAGGGAAGTATTGTTAATCTATTATCCCTGGTTTTTTTCTTTTCTTTTCCTTTTTTGTCCCAATTAAAATAACAAGTCCTTCTTAACTAAACTTAACATAATTCTCAGGGGGGTGACAACAGTGTCTTTGCCAAGACATTTCGGTTTTCCCCCCTGGCCAGGATTATTGTCATCAATGTTGCCAAAACCGCTAAGATAAAAGGAGAAAAGGAAATAAGGGCAATAAGATTTATCTATGAAACTGAAAATAGCCGAGATATTAGCGAGATATGAGCTGGGAGAGAGGGATTTTGAGGGGGTAAAGTTGGTGGAGGGGGAAATTGTAAGGGTTAACCTAAAGGGGATAAACTTTAAAAAGGCAGACCTGAGAGAGGCAAGACTAGGACAGAGTAACTTCCAGGACGCCAATTTGGAGGGAGGGGATTTAAGTGAGGCAGTATTGTGGGGTACGGATTTCCAGAATGCTAATCTAAGGAGAGTTAGACTGAGAGAGGCGGATTTGAGCAATGCTAACCTGAAAGGGGCTTGTTTGGAGGGGGCATGCCTAATTCAAACCATCCTCACTGGTGCAAATCTAAAAGATGCCAATCTCAGTGGTGTTATTGCTGTTAACGCGGATTTTAGGCCCTCTTTCGACCATCGCACCAACCTGACAGGCGCAAATTTGAGCAATGCCGAGTTGAGTTACAGCCATTTTTCCCATGCCATCCTTTACCGGGCAATTTTAGATGGTGCAAGACTCTGTAGAGCACATCTTGGTAGACTGATAGGAAGGGGCAGCATGGGGGCAGACTTGACAGAAGCCAGTTTGAGGGGGGCGGATTTAAGCTACGCTGACCTTACAGGTGCAATAATGATAAGAGCAAACCTTAAGGATGCAGACTTAACAGGCACAATCCTCGAGTCAGCCACCCTCACCGGCGCCATCATGCCCGATGGCACTGTCCATCC